>JAEZJL010000023.1 GCA_023415815.1 Bacillota bacterium
TGCCAGTACAGCAGGAAAAAATCGATTTTAAAAATATTGCAGAAAATCCAGGTAAGCAGAAAGAATCCCTGAACCAATGTCATTCCAACAAGCAGCCTGCTTTTTTCGAATTGTTTATCCGCTGCCACGAATATAAGAGTAGGGATGGGCAGCGCCAGGTTGACGATACTTACGCTCCAGCAGACAAACTCAGGGCCTGTCAGAAAGGCGATGATACTGATATTAAACAGAATTCCGGACCCGATAAACAATGCGATCAACGCAAGCATCAGCATGGAGAAATCAAATTTCCTGAATTTAAAAGCTATCGAAATGAGTGAAAATATCAGCATGAATATCCCGATAGAAATATAAAACAGGGCGAAAATGATTTTTGCCACGTCCGATTTTATCAGAAATTTAATGATTTCTCCTTTATCATCCAGCAAGATGTATTTGGATACTACGATATCCGCAGGCTGATCTGTTGCAAATACAAGTTTGAGCTCCCTTCCGTCCCTACCGTCGGGGATTTTAAAAATATGGGTTTTTACTCCCAACACATCATCCCCCTCCAGGGAAGAACCAAAGGTATAAATACTTTTGCCGTCCACAAAGGCTTCTACGGCATAGCAAATGGTAACAAAGCAGAGGCTTTGCTCAGAAGTATCGGGCAGTTTTCTCATCAGAATCACATTGCTTTGTTTTTTCAGGGAACCTACCTTATAAAATTCGGTATTCTCGTATAAAACCTTATTCCCGTCGGAAATGGTCCAGCCGGAGCTCATGAGACGCATGTCCGCATTGTGGGGCTCAACACTGCCAATGAAAAAATTTGTGTATGTTAAAATTCCCGAAATAAGAAAAGCAATAAAAGCAAGTATCCAGACTTTCCTGTATGTCATAGGATTCACCTCTCTTGTCTGTTGGGGCTGCATATATTATGATTATAATATCAGGGGGAAAAGCAGACAACAGCCGTTCGGGCATAAAAAACGGCTGTTCATACTGAATTAACATTGGTTA
Source organism: Bacillota bacterium (assembly GCA_023415815.1). Classification (GTDB taxonomy): domain Bacteria; phylum Bacillota; class Clostridia; order Acetivibrionales; family DTU013; genus JAEZJL01. Next base: position 1,006 of record JAEZJL010000023.1, read on the forward strand.
CAACATTATGAAACAAAAAAGGCTACCCCAAAACAGTCGAAAAAATAACCGCTGATGCGGTTGGAAGAAAGGAAGGTGAGCAATATCGCATACAGAATAGCCATATGTGATGATGATGAAAGCTTTGTCCGGCTGCTGACAGACCAGGTGTCGGAGCTTGTGAGGGAGAGGGGCGTTGATTTTGATATTGCCGCCTTCCCCTCTGGAGAAGCGCTTTTAAACCATATCAATGAAAAGTCCGCTGCCTTCGACCTGTTTCTGTTGGATATTTATATGATGGAAATCAATGGCATGGATACGGCCAAAGCCATACGCCTCGTGAATGACTCCGCCGCCATCATCTTCACCACATCCTCGCAGCAGCATGTTTTCTCAGGTTATGAGGTCCAGGCGCTGCAATACCTTTTAAAGCCTGTAAGCCGCCAAGCCTTGTCCGCTGCCCTGACGGTGGATTTAAAAAGGCGGTATGAGAACCGATACTTTGTTTTCAAAGCGGGAGGCGGGACGCAAAAAGTACCTTACGATGAGATTGAGTATCTGGAGAGTACCATGAAGTCCGTAAAACTGGTAACGAAGTATGGCGTCTATGAGATATACGACCAGATATCCAGCCTTGAACAAATCCTGCCAAAGCTCAGCTTCTGCCGGTGCCACAGGGGTTTTATCGTCAATTTCCGGCAGGCGGCAAAGATAACCGCCCAGTCCGTTACCACTGTGCAGGGGACGCTGATTCCCATTGGAAAAACCTATGCCAACTCCGCAAACCGCGCCTTCCTGAATTATATCGGAGGAAATGACAAGGCGTAGTCCGTCTTCCCTTAAAAATGAATAACCTAAAAGCAAACCGCTGATTCTTCAATAAAGATTGAAGGGCAAGCGGTTTTTTATATGCATTCCAGAGAAGTTATTTTACCTATTAAATATTTACAATGAATCCCATTCCGGTATGAACAACCGGTTTTAGGGTATAGACGTACGTTGTCTGTCGGAATCGTGGCACTTAAAATTATATTAGGCGGGATACGTCTGAACAATTTCAATATTGGATGGACAAAATGAATAAATTACAGAAGCGGCTTTGTCTGTCCCAAAGGAGAGGAAGAAATATGCGAAGAAGAAAACACCGGCTGTTACCCTTATTTATGGCATTTTCCATCACACTGGCCTTGCTCCCGTTGAGCGCTATCACCGTGCTGGCGGCGTGGGATGGATCTGTGGAGATCAGTGACTGGTATGGCGACGGTACGGCCACTGATTATTATATTGATACGCCTGCCGAGCTGGCCGGGCTGGCTGTAATAGTAAATGGGACAGCTACTCCTGTAGACGGTTTTACAGGACAAGATAGCTTTGCGGGAAAGACGGTCACGCTTACACAGGGGATCGACCTTGCCGGCACAGCCTGGACGCCCATTGGCGGCTTTCAAAACGAGTATGTCACAGGAAGTCCAAATGCGTTCAGCGGCACCTTCGACGGAGATGGGAAAACGATCACCGGACTTACAATCGGCTCTCCGTCATCACCGGACAATACACTAAACACGCTTGGGCTGTTCGGATACCTCGCAAGCTCCGGCGAAGTCAAAAACCTTGATGTGAGTGTTTCCATCCATTCCTCTTACGGCGACGACTCCAGCGCGGCTTTTATCGGGGCAATAGCGGCTTGTAGCATTGGCAGGATTGAAAATTGCTCCTCCAGCGGCGACTTAACCGGCGGATGTAAATCATATGTCGGCGGGATTGCCGGCAGCTCCGGCGAATTTTCCTACTATGGCGCCATTACCGGCTGCAATTCATCTTGCGATGTGTCCGCCGTTCCCGCCGGTCTGGCGGGAGACGCCCATGTGGGCGGCATTGCAGGATACAATGAGCGCAGCGAGGTTTCTTCATGCTATGCTACGGGAGACGTTACCGTCGGCAGCGGCACGAATTGGGGGTTCGCCGGCGGATTGCTGGGCACGAACTACCTTGGCACTATCACGAACTCCTATGCCACAGGTGATGTAGTTACGCTTGATTTAAACATAGCAGGCGGACTGACGGGCTATAATGACGGAACAGTTCAAAACTGCCATGCCACAGGCAGCGTCACGACGGGCGACGGCGGAATCTCCGGCGGCTTTACGGGGAATAACTTAGCCACAGGCTCCGGCCCGAATATCATAAATTGCTATGCCACGGGCAATGCCGTGAGTGGTGACAGCAATACCGACAACAAGAAGTCCTTTGCCGGCGGCTTTGCCGGTTGGAGTACTGCCGGAATTAAGGATTGCTACGCAACGGGCAACGCCATGGCAGGAAACGCGACCGCAAACACGAATTCCGGCTATTTCAAGACTTGCGCCGGCGGTTTTGTCGGATTTACGGAGGGCAGCAGCGGCGATTATATAGAAAACTGCTACGCCACAGGCTTTGCAACGGTGGGAAACGCTGCTGTGGATGCGTCCTTCGCAGACAGCTTCGCCTACGTATATGCCGGTGGTTTTGCGGGTCATATCTCTGGAATGAACATAGACAACTGCCGCGCCTTTAATTACGCCTCATGCGGTTCGTTGTCCCTGGCCGGGACAGATAACGAGGCGGTCGCCTCTGCAGGCGGCTTCGCGGGCGGTATTTACGGCTACAAACAATACTCCTATTCCATCGTTTCCGGCTCGGTGAAAAACAGTTGCTCTGCCGGCAATGCTTCGGGCGGTGCGAATGCCGTCGTCGGCGGGTTTACCGGCGACGCCTTTGCTGAGAGTCTGTGGAGCGCCGTCAGCTATGCCATCGTCTCAAACAGCTATGCTTCCGGCGACGTAACGGGAAGCTCCTGCGCCAGTCTCGGCGGCTTTGTCGGTCATAACTATTACGGCGCGATTGAAAACTGCTACGGCGCGGGCACAGTCTCGGACTCGGGAAGCCCCGGTAATATGGGCGGCTTTGCCGGGAAAAACGAGGCGTACAGCGGTACGGCCCTTCTTGAAGACGCCTATTACGACAGCACAAAAAATCCCACAGGTGTAGGATCAAACAGCGGCACGGATAATTCCCTTGGACTTGATACGGGAGTCATGACCGGGGCAGCCGGGAGTATCAACTACACCACAAGCTCCGGTTCTTCCTCGGCTTCCGCCTTCGTGGATGCGCTAAATGGCGGCATCGGGTTGTTCGATCTGTCGTCCGAATCCTACCTTTTGTGGGCCGACGACTCCGGCGGGATAAACGGCGGCTATCCGGTTTTCGCGGGAAGCTGGCAGGATGCGGACAATACCGCTTCCTCCTTTGACGGGGGCAACGGTTCCGATTCGTCTCCCTACCTAATTTCCTCAAGCGCACAACTGGCCTATATGGCTAAGCTAATAAACAGCAGCTCCACCTACAATACCTACAAAACCCTTCATTACGTTCTGACCGCGGATATCAATCTCAGCGGAAACCAATGGGTACCCATCGGCAAATCAGATAGCTATATCTTTGAAGGTGTATTTTACGGCGAAGGGCATCTGATTTCAGGGTTGACCGTCGGCGCCTCCGGCGCTGCAGACACCAGCCTTAACGAAACCGGCTTATTCGGTTGTGTCGGGAACGGCGCTGTTATCGAGAATGTCGGCGTGAGCGTCTTGATCCATTCTTATAGCAATGTGACAGGCGGTCTGGCGGGCGCGAATGACGGCACAATACAAAACTGCTATGTCCGGGGCAGTGTGGAAAGCGGCGACGGGGTAAGCGTCGGAGGCCTTGTCGGATATAACGAAGGCGCCATACAAAACTGCTATGTCCGGGGCAGCGTGAAAGGCGGCAACAATTCAATCGCCGGGGGCCTTGTCGGACAAAATGACGACACCATACAAAACTGCTATGCCTCCGCCGACGTCACCGGCGGGATGGGGGGGTATGTTGGCGGCCTGATCGGCGCAGATGTTTCGGGCACAGTCCAAAACGCCTATTATGACGGCAACGCAGCCCAGACCATAAGAGGAAACGCCCAGAGTCCGAAGTTGGGTACAGGAATCGAAGCAGGGACGATGACAGGTTCCATTACGGAGCTGAGCAATACGGATATGGCAAGCGCCGCCTTTGTGGGTACGCTGAACGACGGCATAAACAGCCTGTTTGGAGGCGCATCGCTATACAGTGCCTGGTATGCAGACAGCAGCGCAAGTCCTGTAAACGGCGGCTATCCGGTTTTCAATGCACCGCCTGTTCCTGCAACAGCGAACGCAGACAACAACACTGTCAGCGTCAGCACAGGCAGTACGGCAATTGGAGTTACAACCACTATAATCGCCGGCGGAGACAGACATAGCGATGCGGGAGCAGTTATCGGCGATGAGCGGTATATCCCGACAAGCTGGACCTCCACCGAAGCGGGCAAAAATGGGGTCTTCACCATAATGGGCAGCGTATATACATCGGATTATACCCCTTCCGCCGCAGGAAGCTATACCATCACGGCCACCTTCCAGAAACAGACTTGGAACGGAAGCACATGGAACGATGTGTTAGGCTCCACTGATACAAAAACCACAACCCTGACAGTAACAACAGTATCTGTTCCTGCCACGGCAAGCGCAGCCAGCAACACTGTCAGCGTAAACCCCACCAGCGTAACGACCGGCGGTTCGGTCACAATCACTGCTGCCGGAGACAGGCAGAGCGCTGCCGGCGCGGTAACCGGTGATGAACGGTACATTCCGACTACATGGGACTCCACCGAAGCAGGCAAAAACGGTACGTTTACGGTGACGGGCAGCGTATATACATCGGATTATACCCCTTCCGCTGCAGGAAGCTATACCATTACTGCAACCTTCCAAAAACAGTCCTGGGATGGAAGTGCGTGGAATGATGTATCAGGCTCCACTGATACAAAGACCACAGCCCTGACGGTAACAACAGTGTCTGTTCCTGCCACGGCAAGCGCAGCCAGCAACACTGTCAGCGTAAACCCCACCAGCGTAACGACCGGCAGTTCGGTCACAATCACCGCTGTCGGTGACAGACAGAGCGCTGCCGGCGCGGTAACCGGTGATGAACGGTACATTCCGACTACATGGGACTCCACCGAAGCAGGCAAAAACGGTACGTTTACGGTGACGGGCAGCGTATATACATCGGAATATACCTCTTCCGCTGCAGGAAGCTATACCATTACTGCAACCTTCCAAAAACAGTCCTGGGATGGCAGTGCATGGAACGATGTGTCAGGCTCCACTGATAAAAAGACCACAAGCCTGACAGTAACAACAGCACATGTCCCTGCCACGGCAAATGCAGCCAGCAACACCGTCAGCGTAAACCCCACCAGCGTAATGGCCGGCGGTTCGGTCACAATCACCGCTGCCGGAGACAGGCAGAGCGCTGCCGGCGCGGTAACCGGTGATGAACGGTACATTCCGACTACATGGGATTCTACCGAAGCGGGCAAAAACGGTACGTTTACGGTGACGGGCAGCGTATATACATCAGATTATATCTCGTCCGCTGCAGGAAGCTATACCATCACGGCCACCTTCCAGAAACAGACATGGGATGGAAGCGTATGGAACAATGCCGTAGGCGCTGCGGATACCAAAACTACAGCTCTAACAGTAAACAGGTCTGGCGGAGGAAGTGGCAGTCCCGGAGGCAGTAACAATACAGGCAATACCACCACAGCCGGAACATCTCAAACCGGTATGGGTAGCGTTACCATGGAAAACGGTACCGCAGTAGTGACGATAAATTCTGAAAAGCTGGCAAAAGAAATATCGGGAGGCAAACCAGGCTCCATAATTATCCTTGCAATCACCGGAAATGTGAACAAGGCCGATTTCAACCTTACGGTAGCCGACCTCAAGGCTATCGCAGACAACGGGTCCATGCTTCAGCTGGAATCTTCCATGGGCATCTACAAGCTTCCTGCCACGGAAATAGATTTTAACGCTATTCTAAAGCAGTATCCGAATATTAGCGATAAAGACATCAAGGTGACGGTCAGGTTTTCAATCGCTGACGGCAGCAATGCAACCCTCAATGGTTCAAAACTTGTGGGGCAGCCAATAAGCATCACTGTCAGCCTCGTTGCCGGGGATAAGGCGATAGAACTGGACGAATTTACAAAATATGTGGAGCGGGATCTGCCCGTTCCTGACGGCTCAAGCTTTACTACTGGCGTAGTCATTGAGAAGGACGGCACCCTGCGTCCTGTTCCTACAAAGACCATAACCATAAACGGTAAAAAATACGCAGCCATATTCAGTCGGACCAACAGCATCTATGCTCTGGTCATCAAGCCGGTCAGCTTTGACGATATGAAGGGCCACTGGGCTAAGGAAGCAGTAAATGACCTGGCCTCCAGGCTGGTGATAAATGGCGTTGGAAATAATGCCTTTGCGCCCGACAGGGATATTACACGGGCCGAATTTGCAGCTATTATAGTCAGGGCTTTGGGGCTCAAGACGCAGGACAACCCGGCCTTTACTGATGTCAAACCCGGCAGTTGGTACTATGGTGCTGTGGCTGCGGCATATAAATACGGTATTGTATCCGGCTATGGAGACGGCGCCTTTAGACCGGAGAACAAAATCTCCCGGCAGGAAGTGATGGCAATGACTGCCCGTGCCATGAACATAGCGGGAATGGATGCGGCAATTACAGATGAAGCCACGGCTGCTGAACTGGCTAAATTTATTGACGGGAAGAACTTATCAGCTTGGGCAAGGCAGCCGGCAGCGGCAGTCATACGCAGCGGATTGGTAGTAGGCTCGGAGGGCTATGCAAGGCCTGAGAAAAATATTACCCGTGCGGAAACAGCAGCAATTATACGGCGTCTCTTAGAGAAGTCAGAGTTCATTTAAGAGTGCTTTTCAGGATTCCTTCCCTTAAAAAAAGAATAACCTAAAAAGCAAACCGCCTGTTCTTCAACAAGGATTGAAGGGCAGGCGGTTTTTTTATTTGCATTCCCGTACAATCTGCTGGGTAAGTAGAATCAAGAATTAAGCGAATATATTGAAACGCAAGTGAGGCACTCCGAGTGAAGTGCCTCACTTGCGTCATTTCCGTATCGGTCTTGGTGTATGGTTCAATAAGTTTCTCAATTAAACCGTGCCTTTGGCTTCCGCCCTTTGTTTTTCGTTTTGAATGCTGCTGTCTTTACCTGAACAGCTTTTCAAGCTCCTCATATTTTTCGCGTGTGAGAAGTGCGTCCCTTTCAGTGCCCTTGAGCTTGACCAGATAGGTCCACCGTCCGTAGGGATAGATCTTGCTCAAGGCCCCGAGATTTATGATGTAGGATTTGTGGCTTCTGAAAAATACCGAACCGTCCAGCCTTTCCTCAAGCTCGCTCAAGCCCTCCGAGGTCGTAAACCGGCTCTGAGAGGTATAGATGACGGTGCTGCGCTCCTCGCGCTGTACGAGGAGGATATCGGCGGCGTCCACAAGGGTGATGCCTTCTTTATTGCGGATTAGAAGCTTTTCCGAAGCCTTTGAGGGGATATGCGGGCCGCTCCGGGTGATCTCCTCCCTGCAGGTCACCGGGCTGCTTATGCGCTCCAGCGTCTGATTGAGCCTGTCGAGCTTAAAGGGCTTCAGCAGATAATCGAAAGCATAGAGCTGAAAGGCTTCATTCATATACTCTTCATGCGCCGTAGCGAATATGAATATAGTCCCGGGATTTATGTCCGACATTTTCCTTGCGCATTCCACACCGTTCATTACGGGCATCTCGACATCGAGGAATACGACCTCCGGCCTTGTTTCCTCAAAAAGCCTGAGTGCCTCCTCGCCGTTTTCGGCTTCGCCGGCGACCGTAAAGCCGGGGAATTTCCCGACCGCCTTTCTCAGCACGAGCCTCATACCCGCATCGTCGTCCGCAATAAGCGCTTTCATCTTCCGCCAGGCCTCCGATACGGTCTGAAGCATTTCGGCCTGCCGAACACCTCGGACATTATAAAGCCGTTTAAAAGCCCCTGATTAGTCATGTCCAGATTAAAAGGGCCATCTTCCACAGCAGGAGGGGCAGCGTTATTGCGAGGGACAGAGCCTGCCGGCGCCGGAACCGCTGACGCCGGTATGTTTTCCTTCTGCAGTTTTTTTTCAGGTTCTTTTGCCGCAGGCGCCGAAGCGTCCCTGTCAGCCTTGACATATCTCATCCCGAGACTATTATTCTTTTTAGCATTATTACTGTTGGTGTCTATTTCATATATTTTGTTCGGTAAAATATTACTGCTGCTTAAATAATCCATTGCCGGCTCCTCTCGTTGAAAAAGCGTCATGACTTCTTTTCTATGACTTCGGGAGCGTCGGGTTTGTTGATTTTGGAGATGGAATCCCTCATCTGCGTATCGGCGATAAGATTCTGCATCCCGTAATAATCCATAACCCCCATGTTGCCGCTGGTCAGGGCGGCCGCCATGGCCTTTGGTACCTCGGCTTCCGATTCCACGACGCGGGCGCGCATTTCCTGTACGAGCGCCTTCATTTCCTGCTCCTTGGCTACGGCCATAGCCCTTCGTTCCTCGGCCTTCGCCTGGGCGATGTTTTTGTCGGCCTCGGCCTGCAGCGTCTGGAGCTGCGCTCCTATATTCCTTCCGACGTCTATGTCAGCGATATCAATTGATAGTATTTCAAAAGCGGTGCCTGCATCAAGACCCTTGCTGAGGACCGTATGGGATATCTTGTCCGGGTTTTCAAGGACCTCCTTGTGTGAAAGCGAGCTGCCGACGGTTGTGACGATACCCTCGCCGACCCTTGCGATTACCGTCGCCTCTCCGGCTCCGCCTATGAGCCTGTCAAGATTGGTTCTTACTGTGACTCTGGCTTTTACCAGCAGCTCGATGCCGTTCTGGGCGACGCCCGAAATGTTGGGCGTTTCGATAACCTTCGGGTTTACGCTCATTTTAACCGCCTCGAGTACATCCCTGCCCGCGAGGTCGATTGCCGCAGCCCTGATGAAAAGCAGGTCCATATTTGCCCGGTGCGCCGCTATGAGGGCGTTGACGACCTTGTCGACGTTGCCGCCGGCCAGATAGTGAGCCTCGAGCTGGTTTACGACCACATCCAGGCCTGCCTTCGACGCCTTGATAAGGGGGAGGATGATTTTAGCCGGAGCAACTCTTCTGAGCCTCATCCCTATCAGCGTGAATATGCCTACATGGACGCCCGCCGCATATGCGGAAATCCACAGACCCACGGGTATGAAGGTTAAAAACAATGCGACGAACACAACGGCAAGCGCTATTATCAGCAAAAGAACAAAGATTCCCATATAAATACTCCCTTTCAACAATTAATTTGTTTTACTACTATCCTGTGGCCCTCGATCTTAACAATCTCTACAGGGGTGTCCTTTGGCAGAAAATCTCCTTCCGAGACGACATCAAGCTTCACTCCTTTGAAATCGGCCGTGCCGGAAGGGCGGAGGACGGTGAGGGAGACGCCCTCGCTGCCCACAAAATATTCCAGATCTCCGAGATTTGAAAAGTCCTCCGATTCGTCAAGGGAATCCTGCAGTACGATATGTCTTGCAAGATGTCCCTTCGATGCGGATTGCAGTACGATTGTGAGAGCCACGCCCAGGATGGCGATAATGATTATAATCATTATGAGCGCCTGTATCAGGCTCCTTGCGTATAAGACGACTCCGGCCAGCAGCAGAATGGAGCCGATAATGCCGGGCGCTCCGAAGCCCGGATGAAACATCTCCACAATGACGCAGACCAGACCTGCCAGCAGACAGGTCAGCGCTATCCAGCCCAGACCCGGGAAAATCAATGACAGGTCCATATAAAACACCTCCGTTGGATAATTTACCAAAATGGAATATTCCTCATACCGCCTGCAAATTACGCCGCAGAGGAGTATCCTGATTATATTATACTATCGGCCGGGCGGAAGCTGAATACATAAGCTGTATATAATACGCTTTACCCGGCGGAAATGTCTTTTTCAACGTTTTATCATAAACGCGGGATGCGTGCCTCAAAGGCGGTGGTTCCTGAATCGCACGAAACCTCCAGCGTCCCGCCGGCGCTATTTATGATCTCCCTCGCAATGGCAAGGCCCATGCCTTCGCCCCGGTCTCCCTTCGTAGTAAAACCGGGCTCGAATATTTTCTCATGCAGGTGGGGCGGGATTGGCGAAGCGTTGTCGGCAACCCTAAGATAATAGGTTTTCAGGTCCTCGGACAATTCGAGCTTCAGCCGCATAGCCTGTTTTTCCTCTTCAAGCGCGTATATGGCGTTATCGAGCAGGTTGCCCAGGACCCTGCAAAATTCCCACGAGGGTATTTTAAGATCCTTCAGCTGTGTGGCTACGTTCAGCTCGACTGCAATGCCTGCTTTTTCGCAGGTTATCAGCTTGGCCTGCAGCAGGGCATTAACGGCAGGATTTGAGGTCTTCAGTATACGGCTCGTCTTTTGTATGTCATTGTATACCTTTTCAATGTATTCGGCAGCGGATTTGAATTCATCCATTTCCACCAGGCTGTAAACCACCTGGAGGTGGTTCATGAAATCATGCCTCTGCGCCCTCAGGGTATTATTGAGATTTTCAAGTCTGGACAGCGATTCCTGAAGCTGTTGAAACCGGAGCTCCGTACGCAGGAGGTCCGCCCGGTTTCTCAACGCGGCCAGGCTGTTAAGGGCCATGGCAGCCAATATGGCCAGAAGGAGCAGTATTATCCACGGATTCGAAAGCAGGACGATACCGCCCGTACTGTCCAGATACAGAAGCATATATGCTATAAGCGCTATTTCAAGCAAATTAAGGACTATAATCGTCGCGATGGTTTTGCCCTGATTCGGTCTGTTCTTCAAACCCCTTAAACCTCCGTACGCCTGATACCACTTAAAGTATATACTGTATGAAGGTTACAATCAATACGCCCGGTAAATCGATTCCTGCACAATCAGATAGGAGAGGCGGGAAATATTTGCCGCCATATTGCTTATGTGGTAATATATGCCATATTTTGTTATGTAAACGGGTGCGGCCATATGAGATTGAAATTATTCCTGATACCGGCAGCTCTTGCATTCATCCTGACGTCCTGCGGAGGCGCTCCGCTTCCAAGGCTGGAGGTTTCCTCCTACACGGAGAGGACGGTTGAGGTAGGTCTCCCGCTTCATATGGATATCGACTGCGAGAGCGGTACAACGGAGGTATACAGCTGGAACAAAAAGGAGGTCAAGCTTGAATTTACAAGGACGGTGCGGGGAAACCAAGAGAGAAGCGAGCTGGAGAAGCGTCTTGAGGGCTTCGACATTGACGTCGGCAACGACAGGACGGCCGGGAGGCTCACCCTGAAAAGCAGATTCAAGGGCGGGTACGGCAGAACCGAAGGTATTCTGGATATCAAGCTGTACATTCCCAAAAAAACCTCGGATTTTTCACTTGTGCAAAAAAGCGGAAGACTGGCTTTCCTGGATAATTTCAACGGAGATTTGGATATAAAAGCTGGAAACCTCAGCCTTGATATAAACAAGCTGGAGGGAAAGCTCACCTGCAAGCTTGACAGCGGCAACCTGAGGGTGACGGCCGGAGAGCTGGAGAGTGAGTCCGACGTGTTGATCGCAAAGGGAAACATCAGGATAAAGGCTTCTTTTGAGAGCTCAGGCAGCTATAGCTTTAAAACAGGCTTCGGAATGCTGGAGCTTTGTTTGCCTGAGAACGCCAATGCCGTTTTTGACACCTACGGCCTGGCTGAAGCCGGTGATTTCAGCTCAGGAGAAAATCCTTCAAAATTCAGGCTTGAATGCGGCCTGGGTAAAATAAATGTCTCGAAATTCTGATACATATATCGATATTTCTGTCTTTTCGTGGTAGAATCGACCTGTAGGGCTTTATTTTTACGGGGAGAGGTCAGATGAGATTCAGGGGTTCTTTATTCATACTGCTCATTTTTTACATGATGTCCCTGACAGAGGTTCAGTTAACGGAGGTCAAGGTCCTGCCGGCATATGCGGAAATACAGCCGGCGATCACTGCGGAGCCGGACCAGCCCTCGCC
>JAEZJL010000135.1 GCA_023415815.1 Bacillota bacterium
GAATCGTGATATGGCGGCAAGGCGTCCGGCAGGTATTTTATCCTCCGACCGAGCCGTCCCAGGTGTCGACCCTGGTTTTCTTCTTCTCTTCCTCATCGAACCAACGTGTAGTAACCGCCTTGGTTTCGGTATAGAACCTCACCCCGTCCTTCCCGAGACAGTGCAGATCGCCGAAAAACGAATCCTTGTGCCCGGTAAACGGGAATATTCCCACCGGCACGGGGATGCCGACGTTTACGCCCACCATTCCCCCATCCGTCCTTCTGGCAAATTCACGGGCATAGTATCCGCTCTGGGTAAAAATTACCGAGCCGTTTGCAAACCTGTTTTCATTCATGACCCTTATGCCCTCTTCGAAATCCTTCACCCTTTTGATGCACAATACCGGCCCGAATATCTCTTCATTGCCTATGGCCATTTCGGGCGTTACGTGGTCGAAGATGGTGGGCCCCAGGTAGAAGCCCTTTTCATAGCCCTCCACCTTCGCGTCCCGTCCGTCGAGCAGGAGCGCGGCCCCCTCGCTGATTCCCTTTTCAATCCAGCCCTCCACAAATTTCCGGTGTCCTTCGCTTACGACGGGGCCGAGCTCGGAGCATTTTTCATAGGCCGGACCGATCCTGAGCTCTCCCGCGTACCTTACCAGAAGCTTCGCAAGCTCGTCGGCAATGGATTCCTGGGCCACGATCACCGGAAGGGCCATGCATCTTTCCCCCGCGCACCCGAAGGACGAATTGATGATTCCGCGCGCACTCCTCTCCAGCGCCGCGTCCTCGAGCACAAGCCCGTGGTTCTTGGCCTCGCACAATGCCTGAACCCTCTTGCCCTGGGCCGCCGCCGTTTTGTATACATGCAGTCCCACTGAGGTCGAGCCTACAAAGGTCACCCCTTTTATGTCCGGGTGCTTCAGAAGTATTTCGGCCTCGTTCCTGCTGCAGGTCACGATGTTCAATACGCCGTCGGGAAGCCCCGCTTCCTGCCACAGCTCCGCAATTCTCATGGAGGTCATCGGAGTCATGCTCGCGGCCTTTATTACGATCGTATTGCCGGTCGCTATGCACAAGGGCGTCATCCATCCCATCGGTATCATTCCCGGGAAATTAAATGGAGCTATGCCTGCAAACACGCCCACGGGTTCCCGGTAGAGCATGGTATCATACCCTGTCGAGGTATCCATCATCGCCTCGCCCATAAGCAGGCTTGGCGCGCCGCATGCAAACTCTATCGGTTCCTTTACCTTCAGCAGGTCGCCCCTCGCTTCCTCCAGGACCTTCCCGTTCTCCCTGGACAATATATACGTAAGCTCGACGATATTTTTTTCAAGCAGCTCCCTGAACCTGTAAACCGTCTGTATCCTTTTCATTACAGGCGTATCCGACCAGGCGGGAAAGGCCTTCCTTGCGGCTTCCACCGCCAGGTTGACCTCCTCCTCGGTGCAGCAGGGCGTCTGCGCAATCACCCCGCCCGTGCTGGGATTATAAACGTCCATAAACCTTTCGGTCTTTGAGTCCTTCCATTCCCCGCCGGCAAAATACTTAAGCCTTTCTATTCCACCCATCTACGCATCCATTCCTTTCTCATCGCACAAAACTTAAATTCCGTAAAAATAAACCTCTGACCCCTGCGCCCTCAACTCGCAGCCCTCTTTAATCCTCCCACAGTACTTTATGTTCCTTGCGCATATCGATACCGAAGTCCTTAACAGCCGCGACGATGCTCTCAGCCGTCAGGCCGTAGGCTTTAAGAAGGGTTTCGTAATCCTCGGCGCTGGTCCCGAAGCTGTCGTTTACGGCAACGGTGCGCAGTGGAATCCCGCCTTCATAGGCCAATGCCTCCGCTACGGCGCTGCAAAGCCCGCCGATTGCATTGTGCTCTTCCGCTGCGACGGCTCCCATTTTGCCATAGGTATGAAGCCTGATTTCATCAGGCTTCAGGGGCTTAACCGTCGGGACGTTCACCACGCATACCGATATTCCGTCATGCTTGAGCATATCGGCCGCCTTCAGAGCTTCCGCCACCATGATTCCGTTTGCGAATACGACGAAATCGCCGCCCTCGCGCATCACATAGGTCTTTCCGATTTCAAAGCCCTCATCCTTTCCCGTCAGGACGGGCAGGTCGCTCCTGTTTATCCTCAGATAAGCCGGCCCTTTATAGTGCACGAGCGCTTCCACCATTTTGACCGCCTGGTTGGCGTCCACCGGCACCAATACGGTCATATTGGGCAAAACGCGCATCAATGCCACATCCTCCAGCGCCTGGTGGGTGGAGCCGTCTCCGAAATCGGAAAAGCCGCAGCTCGAACCGCATATTTTAACATTGAGCCTGGGAAGGCAGATGCTCTGTCTGATCTGATCCAGGTTTCTTCCCGTTACAAATATTGAAAACGAATTGATGAAGGGGATTTTTCCAACCAGGCTGAGTCCCGCGGCAGTTGCGGTCATGTTTTGTTCCGCTATTCCCATTTCGAAAAACCTGTCGGGAAATTTCTGCTCGAAGATATAGGACATGGTGCTTTTCCCCAGGTCGGCATCCAGTACCACGATGTCGCCGTTTATCTCTCCCATCCTCGCCAGAGCTTCCCCATAGGCTTTGCGTATACTCGCTTTTTCCATGGCGCTCATTTGCCTCCCTTCAAAAGCATGTTTACTTCCTGCATGGCTATCCGATATTTTTCATCATCCAATAGGGCATTGTGATAAGAGGCGTTCGATTCCGCGAAGGAAATCCCCTTTCCTTTTACCGTATCGGCTATTATCATGCACGGGGCGCCCTTGACCTCGTCGGCTCTGTCCAGCGCGTCGGTTATCTGCTCAACGTCATGTCCGTCGACCTCATAAATGGCCCAGCCGAAGGCTTTAAACTTCCCGCCGACGTCGGAGATATCGAACCTGTCTTTGATGAATCCGACCGAAGAGAGCCCGTTTCTGTCCACAATGCCGACAACGTTGTCAAGCTTATACGCCGACGCAGCCATTGCGGCTTCCCATACCTCGCCCTCGGCCAGCTCTCCGTCGCCCATGATTACATAGACCTTTCCGGTCACCCCGTCAAGCCTCATACCGAGGGCCATTCCGCAGGCAATGGACAGGCCCTGACCCAGGGAGCCCGTATTAGCTTCGATCCCGGGGGTCTTCCTCATGTCCGGATGCCCCTGCAGAACGCTGCCCAGGGTTTTCGTCTTTTTATACTCTTCCTTCCTGAAAAACCCAAGCTCGCCGAGCGCCGCATATTGCGCAAGGACGGAGTGCCCCTTGCTCATTATGAATCTGTTGCGGTCCTTTGATTTGAAATTTTCCGGCGTTATGCCCAGCTTGTAAAAATAAAGACAGGCAACAATATCCGCGGCCGAGCACGA
>JAEZJL010000175.1 GCA_023415815.1 Bacillota bacterium
CTCATGAAATACTGTCTTATGACAAAGTCGCCGTCCTCGAAGCGACCTGCGCCTATGAGAAAGGCGACGGTCCCCGCTCCCCCTGAGAGGCCGGTGGTTTCGGTATCGAGAAAAAGCAGGCCTTCCGACGTTGCCCCACAGTCTTCACCGCACAGTACCGACAGTATATTGGGCTTGATATCCAGAGCCTCCCCGAGGCTGCAGCCGCCGTGAACCGCAGCGGCCGGATACCTGCTTTCAACCATGAAAAAGGAGCCGTATTCGTTGGCGCAGATACTGCCGGGTACCACATCCTGTACGTCGCGGCCGGTTCCGGCCGGCCCGGCCGGCTTCAGCCCCATATTATCCCTGTATAATCCTAGCTTGCTCCTTATATCCATAAAACCATATTCCTCAGCCTCTGTTCAGCACAATATCGATCAGCCTCAGGGTAGTCTCCTTCGGATTGCCGTCTCCGGAGAATTCATTCAGCGGCCCGACGCAGGAAGGACAGCCCGATTCGCAGCCGCACTGCTCGATCATCTTCCGCGTAGTGGAGAAAAGCTCGGTATGCAGCTCGTACAGCTTGTCGCTGAAGCCGACGCCTCCGGGATAGCTGTCGTATATGTATACCGTCGGCTTTTGCGTGAACGTCGAACGCACCTGATGCACCACCCTTATATCTCCGGGATCGCACATGAGGTAGATGGGCGAGGAATTCGCAAGAACATTCGACAGGCCCAGCAATCCGTTTTGCATATCCGTCCGCGACATGCCTTCCGGAACTTCCTCGGGAAGGCTCACCCAGTACGAGGTCGTATGCATTTCAAGCTCCGGCAGGTCCACCGGCCCGGAGCCGATATTCTCATGCGTGTGCAGCTTTATCTTTTTGAACATGGTGACCAGGGCGCTGACCGAGACCTCTCCGCTGGATCTGAGGATACCGCCCTTCTCCTCTTCCCTGAAAACGTCTATTACCTTCAGATCGACCGAAAGGCTGGCGTCGGTGTAGTAATCGACGTCCACCTTGCGGATATACGCCTTCTTGTCGTCGAAGTCAAGCTTCTCTACCTGGTACTGCTGGCCCTCATGCATATATATGGCTTCCTCGTGCAGCAGCATCGGGGCGCTGAAGCGGTCGGTCTCGCCTATGACGCGGTGGTGCGGCTCCGTTATGTCGATGATAATGAAGTTTTCGTTTGACGCGCTTCTAAGGCTTATTTCATCGGCCGGGAACACCTCCGACATCCAGTGCCAGCGCTTTCCGACATGGCGGACGAGCCGGGCCTCTTCCATGTATGAGAGGATTTCTGCGGTGGTCTCAACCCCGAATTTCTCCCCCTCTTCGAAGGGCAGCTCGAAGGCCGCGCATTTCATGTGATTGTAGAGTATTACGAGATTGTCCGGGTTAATAAGGCCATTTTCCGGGCTCCTACCGAAAAAATATTCCGGATTGTTTATTATGTACTGATCCAGGGGGCTGCTGGTGGCGACCATGATGGCCGCGGATACGCCGCTGCGCCGTCCCGCACGCCCGGCCTGCTGCCAGGTGCTGGCTATGTTGCCCGGGTATCCGCAGATGATGCATGCCTCCAGCGCTCCGATATCTATCCCGAGCTCCAGCGCGTTCGTTGAAACCACCCCTGTGATGCTCCCCTCCCGAAGGCCGTGCTCTATCTCCCGCCGGAGGTTCGGCAGATAGCCTCCCCTGTAGCCCCTCACCCGTTTTTCCTTATCCGCCTTGCCGTGGTATATATCCTTGAGATAGGTCACGAGCACCTCGACATTCAGCCTGCTCCTTGTAAAGACGATGGTCTGGACATCGTTCCTTATCAGTAGCTCAGCCAGGTTCTTGGCCTCCAGCAGGCTGCTTTTCCTTATTCCCAGCTCCTTGTTGACCAGCGGCGGATTGTAAAACAGGACATGCTTCCCTCCCGAGGGTGCGCCGTTGTTGTCAATGAGCTCCATATCGCAGCCCGTGATCCTGGTAGCCAGCTCCGCAGGATTTGCGATGGTTGCGGAGCAGCAGATGAACTGCGGGCTCGAGCCGTAAAATTCGCAAATCCTCTTAAGCCTTCTTATCGTATTGGCTAGGTGGCTTCCGAAAACGCCCCTGTAATGGTGCACCTCGTCTATCACTATGAACTTCAGATTTTCGAACAGCTTTGTCCATTTGGTATGATGCGGCAGGATGCCGCTGTGCATCATATCCGGATTGGTGACGACGATATGTCCCGCCTGCCTGATGGCCTTCCTGGCCGACTGCGGAGTGTCCCCGTCATATGTAAAGGTCTTTACGTCCACGCCCGCTTCCGTTATAAGCTCGTGCAGCTCCGAGGTCTGGTCCTGGGACAGGGCCTTTGTGGGGAAAAGAAAAATGGCCCTCGTCTCCTCATCTTTCAGTATCGCATTCAGGACCGGGATGTTGTAGCACATTGTCTTGCCGGAAGCCGTCGGTGTGACCACGACGATGTTCCTGCCGTCGTCGGTCTCCCTCACGGCGCTGGCCTGGTGTGAGTACAGCCTGCGTACTCCCCGCTTTTCAAGCGCCGCCCTGATCCTCGGGTCCACGCATTCCGGGAAATCCTCATATACGGCCTCGCGGGGCGGTATCTCCACCCAGGAGGTAAGGTTCCGCATTATATTATCGGAAGCTTTAAAATATTCGAGCATTTGTCCAAGATTCATAAGCACCTCGCAGACATAAGCGTAAGGGGAAGCACGGAGTATCCCCTTATTTGCGAACATATATTCTCAACTCATTTTATTACAAACGCCGTGCAAAGTAAAGAAGGCACTTACCACTTGAAGCCTTCCGGCTTTTCCGGAGACAGGTTTCCGCCTTCCGCTGCGGGCTCGTTCTGCCGTATATCGTAAACCGATTTTTTAACAATGTCATAGATAAATGTCATGCTTTGCCGGTTCCTTTTCGTATCGGTGCACTGGTAAAATACGAGAAGCTTTTTACTGTCCGGAGACCATTCAAGGATGTCATATGCCGGATCGGGCCTGTCAGCGTCGAGCTTGTAATCCAATTTAATCCCTTGCGCCCTGAGCCTTTCAAACATCTTTATATCGTTCATAAGGCTTGTGACCTTATCCTCCCCTATGACCAGCACGCCGATATCCGTCCATATCCTCGCAAGCATGCTTACGCAGACCTTTTTGCTGTCGGGCGACCAGGTAAATCCCATGTATTGCGCGGGGGCGTCATATTTTTTAACGAGCCTGTTCTCACGGATATCATACAGAAGAACATATTCTTCTTCATCGAAGCCCCACTCGTGTGGGATGACCGCATATTTTGCGTCTGGCGAAGCAGAAAACGTATCAAAATAACTTTTGCCGTCGCCGTCCAGATATGTATCGGGTATATAGTTTTTGAGGGAGGCTGTCTCCGGATCCCAGCGAAGCAGGTATTCCCGCTTCCATTCCGGCCCTTCTCCGCTGC
>JAEZJL010000233.1 GCA_023415815.1 Bacillota bacterium
CAACCTGGTTTATATACGTTACCATGCAATATGTCACGACGACATAAGAAATCCCGTTTAATATGCAAATCACAGGCACAATATAAATGCTTAGCGCAAAATGGAGCAGCAGCCATCGGACTCCCATCAAAAAGACGGCCGATATCAGGGTAGCTTCGATACCCAGCTTCTTCAGGACTCTGTTCGCAAACAGGAGGAAAGGGACCTCGCTCACGGCCTGGATGAACATGCAGATTCCAATCAGCGATGTATCCGCGCCCATCTGCTTGTAAAATATCGGGAAGAAATTCGTGTTGTAGCCCAGGGTAGCAAATATCAGCAGGTTGAAGCATAAGAGAATCATAAGCTTCCGGTTGCTTTTCAGCTCCCAGATATGCACGCTGCTTTTAGCAATCCGGTGTCCCTTGATCGTCGGAAGCTTGTTGACCCATAAAAATGCTATGAGAGTGATCGCAGAATACATAAAAAAAACGTTGGCTATATTCCAGCGGGCAGCAGCGCCGGCAATTACTGCGGTTACGGCATAACCAAGCGAACCCGCCAGCCTCACGGGACCATACTCCCACCTTGTGGATTCCAGATATTCCAATGAAATGACATCGCTCATCGGATTAATGGACCCTTGAAAAAACGTGAATACCGCAACAAATGCTATCATTATATAAAAATTGGCCGGAATTACATATAGAAGTATGGCCAGCCCGCTACCGGCAAGCATTATTTTCAAGATGCTGTTTTTACTCTTCGCCCTGTCGCCGGCCATACCCCATACGGGCTGCATCGCCATTGCAATTGCCGGACCGACGGCAAGCAAAACTCCGATGGCGGATTTGCTGAAGCCCTGATAGCTGAAATAAAGGGGCACAAACGTACTATAGCAAGCCACCAGCGAATAAATCAACGCATAGTGGACAATAAAATGATACGGATAGCTTTCTTTTGAATTCGACTCCATAAAACCGTCCAATCCTTTCATCGTACTAAGATGGGGTATTTCCATTGCTTCATGATAATAGGACCAGACTTACCCGTTACCGTGTCAAGCATCTCTCTCAGCGCCGCGGGGCTGCTTCTTCACCTGGGCTTCAAACCATTCATACTCCGGCATCCATTGGGAATAAAACATTTCTGCCGCGCCTTTGGCCATCGTATCCAGGCACTGGTCGTCATAGCCGACGGTTATATATGGCTCAAACGGCTTCCGGGAGTTGATCTGCCGCTCCACGATCGGCATCATAATGCGGTACAGCTCAGGCGGAATCGCGCCAATAACCACCCTGGCCGGCCAGGTGATGCACACGGCGGCCGACAGGCCTTTCCCAAGAATCAGGGCGTTCTCTCGGGCTACCTCCGCGGCACGTACGTCGCCGCGCCGGATATGTTCGATATAATCTTCCCATTCGGCCGTGTAAGAACGTTTGAATTCATATTCCCCCCCGTTGTATTTGGTTAAAAACCCGTTTCTGGACACATCCGTGTGCAGGCAATCGTAATTACCGCAATAGGGACACCTCTGATTCAGGGTCCCCATCGGTATATGGTCTATTTCAGAGGAGTACCCACATACGCCCCTCAGAATATTTCCGTTTGTAACAACTCCGAAGCCTAGGCCTTCGCCCATGTACAGATAAACCAGATTATCCGTATGAGTGGAAATGGCTGAAAAATATGCGGCCAGATTCGTGTCGTTTTCTATGATGACCGGCTTCCCGATAGCATCACTCATCAGCTTCCTTATCGGCTGATTCCGGAATATGCTGTTCTCAATGCTCACCATGCAGTCATTCTGCTCAAAAAAGATTCCGGGCATGATCACGCCGACGCCGATTACCTTATCCGCATCCGATTGACTGGCATTTATAAAATCGTCAAAAACCTCCTGCGCCTGTTTCATAAAATGCTCGATGCTGCTGAACAATTGCACCTCATAAGTCTTTCGGCAAAGGATCCGGCTGGCGAGGTCGATTTTGCAAAGCGACATATACTGGCTCATATGCAGGTCCAAAGTAATGATATAAAAACGTTCGGTATTCATGTGGATATATTTGGGCGACCTGCCGACATACCTCGACGAGCTGTTTTCCGTTTCCCGTATCAGATCGATATTCATCAGAAGATTCGCCATATTGGAAACCGTTGCGAAGCTCAAATTGAGGTCCTGTGCGATCTGTTTTTTTGTCGTGTTGCTTTTGAAACGCTGATAGTCGATGATACTTTTCAGGTTTTTGTTTTTTAGGTCTATGAGATTGTCAACCTTCACCATTTTAATTCCCCGCAAAATTTATTATATTAATTATTATAATGTTTATAATAATTATGTCAACAACTTCTTTTGAATGAGTCCGCATCAACTTGCAGGGTGCCGGTTGACTGCGGGGAGAAATGGCAAATTATCTCTGTACCCTTCCGGTACCGTCACCGCCGATCAGCTTATCCACCTCCGCGGCGCTTACCTGGTTGAAATCGCCTTCAACCGTGTGCTTGAGACAGCTGGCCGCCACTGCGAATTCCAAAGCCGTTTGCAGGGATTTCCCCGTAACCAGCGAATAGATCATCCCCGCCCCGAAGCTGTCGCCGCCGCCGACACGGTCAACGATATGGATGGCGTAGTTTTTCGAGAAATAAAATTCCGTACAGTCATAGAGCATTCCCGCCCAGTTGTTGTCGTTTGCGGAGATGGACGAGCGCAGTGTGATGGCGATGTTTTTAAAGCTGAATTTATCCGCAAGCTTTTTTGCTACGCTTTTGTAGCCTTCATTCGACAGCCTCCCGCCGGTGATGCTGGTATTGTCCGCCCAGATGCCGAATACGTCGCCGGCGTCCTCCTCGTTTGCGATGCATACGTCCACATATTCCATAAGTCCGCTCATGACCTGGCCGGCCTTTTCACGGCTCCACAGATTTTTACGGTAATTGAGGTCGCAGCTCACAGTGATTCCCTTGGCCCGGGCAAACTTGCATGCGTCAAGACAGACCGCGGCTACGTTATCCCCCAGGGCCGGAGTAATTCCCGTAAAGTGGAACCACTCAGCGCCTTCAAAAATCTTGTCCCAGTCAAAGTCCTCCTGCGACGCCGTGGTTATGGACGAATGCGCGCGGTCGTATATGACCTTTGAAGCGCGCTGGGACGCGCCTTTTTCGAGAAAGTAGATGCCTATTCTGCCGCCGCCTCTGACAATATCGCCCGTATCCACGCCATACCTGCGCAAGGAATTGATGGCAGCCTGACCGATATCATTCTCCGGCAGCTTCGTGACATATTTGACATCCACGCCGTAATTCGCCAGGGATACGGCGACATTCGCCTCTCCGCCCCCGTAAGTCGCGCCGAAGCTTTCCGCCTGAATAAACCGGTAGTAGCCCTCGGGCGCAAGCCTTAGCATAATTTCACCAAACGTCACGACCTTACTCATTTTTCCGCCTCCCCTTTCTTTTGAACCAGGTGTATGGCAAATCCGCCAATTTCCTGCTTGAAGTACACCGCCGCAAGCTTCCCTCCGGCGTCCTTTTTCGCGCTGTCCGTATCCAGCTCAAAGCCGTGGGACTGCATACAGGCAATGGCTCTTTCGATGTAATTGGTACTGATTGCAATATGTCCGTTTTTCCCGAGGAAAGGATTCTTCATCACTTCAACGATCCCTCCCGCGAAGATCGAGCTGTTCCCTTCCTTATACTCCAGTCCGAACATCATGCTGAACATACCGGCAAGCCGCCGTCGCATAGCGCTTTTGCCAGAGGGACCGCCTTCCCGACATCCTCGATTTTTACCACAGGAATTATTCCTGCCGCCGAAAGCTGATCCAGTACTTTGTTCACAGCATAGGCCCCTTTCCAAACCGCTTTTGTTCCGTATCCTGAAACCAGTATCATAATATGGAACAAAATCATTGTATCAATGTCCGGCTCCGCAGTCAATAATCAGAATGTGCGTCTTGAGCCGTTATGACGCCGGGCAGGCCGTAATTTGGGCCTTCCATTGAAAGTTGAATTATTTATTGATACAATGAAGCAAATATTTATTTACCGGAGAACAGGCATGGAAAAAAACACTGTGCAATCCGTAGAGCGCACTTTCGATATCATTGAAGCCCTATCCCAGGCCCCGAAGGGGACCGGCCTGAGCGAGCTGTCATC
>JAEZJL010000287.1 GCA_023415815.1 Bacillota bacterium
GCTTGGCGGTAGTTACCTTGTAGCTTTCGGGTTCCTTGCTCTGATAGTCCTTTGCCACCATTTCATCAACAACGATCGCGTCGATTCTTCCTGTTTTCAATTCAGCAAAGGGCTGTATGACCTGATCGTATTTGGTAAGCTCAAATTGGGTCGTCTTCTGATACCTTTCGGCGGCATTTGAAGAGGTGGTGTTTACCTGCGCGCCGACTTTCTTGCCCTTCAGGTCCTCAGGCTTGTTTATGCTGTTGTCGTCAGGCCTTACCACAATGTACTGCCCGTTGGACATATACGGCTTTGAGAACAGGAAATTTTTCAGTCTGTCCTTGTTCATGCTGGCCGACGATATGATGCAGTCGTATTTATTCGCATCTAGAGCGGGGAATATTCCGTCCCAGACAATCGATACGAATTCCACCTCCACGCCGAGCTTTTCTCCGATGGCTTTTGCCATCTCCACGTCAAAGCCCACCAGATTATTCTGTTCGTCCCTGTACTCCATCGGCGGGTATGTATCGTCCACGCCCACGCGCAGTTTCTCTCTCGTCCATTTTGCCGTATTTCCGCAGCCGCTCAGGGTAAAGGTCATCAGGATAAGCAGCGAAAGCACCGCCATTAAGGTTTTCGATTTGAACATTTAATCAATCCCTCCTTGTTATATTTTACCACTCTATTATATTAAAGTATTAATACTTATAATATCTCAAAAAAGGCCCGTTTACAAGAATCAATATTGACAGATTACAGACAAATAAAGACGCTTCCATGCCTTCGCACAAAGCGTCTTTGCTTTAACTGTCAACCCGGTTTACTTGTTCAGTTTTTTAAATATCGCGTCCTTGATGCTGTTCTTGAGGTGAATCGTATTCGATCCCTCGTTTATCAAGGCCTTCCGTAAGTACTCCACCTCGGCCTCCGTCAGATACAGAAGCCGTCCCTTGAGCTCTGCCCTGACATTTCCGAAAATGGCCGCCACAGTATTTTTTGCAGCTTCTATGCTGCCAAAATAGTAGACGTCCTGCGTGTCGTCATACACCGCCCCGTTGTCCTGGTAATACTCCTTCACCGCTGAAGGCTCAAGGCCTGTGATCCTGGCTATATCGTTAATCCGGTATATGCCCGAATAATCGATGTAATAGCTGTTGGCCCGTTTACCGGACATTCTGACTATGAAATTGGATTCATTAACCATAAAGCGCTCCCTCAAAACTGCTTATACACTATTATATCAGGAAAAATGCTTTCGCTCAAGATTATTTGAAAAACACGGGCAATCCGCGCAGAGGATTGCCTACAGCTCAACCCGGCTTTGCAGCCTGTCGGATTCAAAAGCCTTTTCCATCACATACTGGATGTATGCGCCCTCCACCAGCGAGGGGCTCGCCTGGACGCCCGCGTCCACGCAGGACAGGAAGCTGTAAAGCGAATGGACATGCGCCCGAAGCCAGCCTGAAGACACCTTCTGCGGCGGGAAAATACCGCCTGGCTTTTCATATTTCTGCAGGCATTCAATCCTGAGAAAGCCCCTCATGCCGCCATAGGGCGTTTCTGAGACGGTGCTGTCGCAGTATTCAAGGTAATCCGGCTCGGCAAGGTTGAACCTGATTGCCCCCCTGTCCCCATGTATCTCTACGCGCAGCTCGTCGTTTATACCCGTCGCTATTTTCGAAGCCTCGATAGTCCCGAGTGCCCCGTTCTTCATCTCAGCCATTGCCATGAAATAATCCTCCGCGTTCACTCTGACCAGGTTCCCGCTCCTGTCCAGCCTGGAGTTATGCAGCACATGCTTCCTCACATTTATGTTGGCGAACTCGCCCATCAGATAGTGGAGCATATCGAAAAGATGAGAGCCCAGGTCGAGTATGACGCCGCCGCCCTTGCTGTTGTCGGCGTGCCTCCAGCCCGCCGGCTTCATCCGGTCCACCGAGCTCGAATGCAGGAAGCAGGCCCTGAAGGATATTGGCGTCCCGACCAGTCCTTCGTCGAGCAGCTGCTTTGCACGCATTACCGCAGGATAAAACCTGTTCTGGAAGGCCATCTGCGTCGTAAGTCTGCCGGAGGACGCGTCGTTCTGGAGGATTTCCAGCACCTCCAGCGCTTCATGTCCGCCCACCGTCATCGGCTTGTCGCAGTATACATGCTTTCCGGCCTTCAGCGCCTTTATCAGCAGCTCTTTATGGCTGTCGTTGGGCGTACAGATATTTATGATGTGTATATCGTCCCTTTCGAAAAGCCTGTCGGGGCTCGAGGCCGCAAGCTCAAAGCCGAATTCCTCTTTTGCATTCAAAGCGGTTTCGGGCGTCCTTGAGCTTGAGCACACGCCGACCAGCTTTGTCCTGAAGGGAAGGTCTTCATAAAAAAACGGGATAGTCCTGTAAGCATACGTATGCGTCCTGCCCATAAACCCAAATCCTATTACGCCAACTCCGTATTCTCTCAAATGCATACCCTCCGGCCTGATAAAATTTCCCCAAAAAGAGGGGCGGCCAATAGCCGCCTTCTTTTTCTATACAATCGAATTCTTGCCGACGACGACCGGCCAGTCGGCGTCCCCTTTAAGGTGCTTCTCCCGTCTGAGCACGACATTTTTATCAAGTATCGCATAATCCAGCGCCGAGTTTTCTTCAAGACGGGTGGCCTGCATCACAATGCTGTTTCTGACCACCGCGCCCCTTTCTACGGTCACTCCCCTGAATAGCACGCTGTTTTCGACCCTGCCCTCGATAATGCAGCCGTCCGCCACGATCGAGTTGCTGACCTCGGCCTCCTCGTTGTATTTGGCGGGAGCCTCGTCCTTGACCTTAGTATATACCTTTCCGTTTTCAATGTACAGCTCGCGCCTGATGTCCGGATCCAGCATCTCCATATTGCACCTGTAATAGGTCCCGAGCGAGCTTATATTCCTCCAGTAGCCCTTGAATTCATACCCGTATATATTCAGCTTGTCGAGCTTCTTGATCAGTATATCCTTTACAAAATCATAATCGCCGTGCGCCATACATTCTTCCAGGAGGCTTATGAGCCTCTCCCTCGTTATGATGTATACCCCTATGGAGGCGTTTGCGGTCTGCGGATGCAGGGGCTTCTCCTGGAGGTCCGTGACCCTGCCGTTGGAATCCAGCTTGATGATGCCGAGCTTCGAGAGCTCCTCGGCCGAGAAGTCGTCCATCCTTCTGTATGCGACGGTTATATCGGCTCCCGTTGCATTGTGAAAATCCTGCATTTCATCAAAATGCATTTTATAGACGCCGTTCCCCTGTGCAATAACTACGTACTCCTCGTTGCTCCGCTTCAGGAAGGAGAGGTTGCTGCACATCGCATCCGCGCTTCCCCTGTACCAGCCCGAATTATCGTCCGTCACCGAGGGAGGGAATATGAAAAGCCCGTCGTAGCGCCTGTCGAGATCCCATTCCTTGCCGGAGCCGAGGTGGTCCATAAGAGAGCGGAAGCTGTACTGCGTCAGCACTCCTACGTTGGATATGCCGGAATTGACCATATTCGAAAGTACAAAATCGATAACCCTGTACTTTCCGCCTATCGGAATGGCGGAAGCCGACCTTA
>JAEZJL010000295.1 GCA_023415815.1 Bacillota bacterium
ATCCTGTCCTTCATCTCTTCGTCAAAGGCGATTGCGGTGGCTATATAGAGTATATTACTTCCGAGCTTTCGCGCTGTTTCCTCTGCAAAGGAGCTTTTCCCGCTCCTTGCCCCGCCCGTGATAAGTATCAGCTTTCCCATGCTTCACTCCTGTTCAGGAAAATCAAAAGGCTGCGTCCGTATCAAAGCACCTCGTGCAGACGCGCCGAGGTCACAATAACCGCTTTTTCCCTCAGTCCGCCGTATAGCTCCGCCGCGCTGCCGCCGGTAAAGTCCCGGCCCGCCGGGTCGGTATCCTCTATAATCACGAGCTTTTGCGCATATCTTGCAGCCATAAGGTTTTTCAGATTCTGGATGCCGAAGGGCATGTCGCAGAGGACCGTTATTTCGGCGCCGCGAATCTTTTCGACATTTGCCTCATACGCATCCTCCGATATCTCGCTGAAGGGCTGACAGGACAGGCATTCTATGCCGAAAATCTCCGCGCAGCCCAGGTCGCTGTCCCCATGTGCGAATACTCCCGCCGTTATATGGCAGCCGTGCTCGAACAGAAGACGTATGACCCCCGACGCAGAGCCTCCTCCGCCTATAACATGCACTTTTGTGCCAGTCGTTTCACGCTCCATACCATGTATGTAATAGTCAAGCCGGCCGGATATCCGGTTTCTGTACACAAGCGCATTGACACCGTATGCGGCCGAAAGATTGTCCGAGGTCAGCACTTCTTCCGGAGGGCCGTCCGCGATTATCCTGCCTTCCTTCAGCAATATCAGCCTGCCGCAGTATCGCGCCGCCGCCTTGAGGTCGTGCACTGCGGCAATCACCGTTTTCCCCGCACCGCACAGCTCGCAGGCATACCTGAAAATCTGCTCCTCGTACGCAATATCAAGGCTGGCGGCGGGCTCGTCCAGCAGTATTATGTCCGTCTCCTGCGCCAGCGTCCTTGCAAAGAGTACTCTCTGGCGCTCGCCTCCGGAAATCTGCGTTATCGGCCTTTCCTCCAGCCCCAGGGTATCGGTGTACTCCATATATTTCCTGGCGATGGCATAGTCCTCCCTGCCCTCTCCCCTCAGCCTCGGCAGATGGGGATACCTGCCCGACAGCACGATGTCCATGGCGGAAAAAGGAAAGGAAACGGAGGTGTCCTGGTGCATCAGCGCAATGTTGAGGGCAATGCTCCTCCTGCTCAGCGTTTCCAGATTCCGCCCGTTTATTTCGACCCGCCCGCGGCTCCGGTTTATGCCGTTGAGGCATTTCAGCAGGGTCGTCTTACCGGCGCCGTTGGGCCCTATCAGTCCTACAAATTCGCCCCTTGATACTTCAAAATCAAGGTCCTTTAATATATCGGCATTGTTGACCGAGTACTCAAGCCCCCTGACCGACAGCACCTTTGCGGGACCGGGAGCCGGAGCCGGAGAAAAGCCTCTTTCCGTCACAGCGCAGTCCCCTCCTTCCGCGCCTTTACGAGAAGGTAAAGGAAATATGGGGCTCCCAGCAGAGAGGTGATTATGCCGACGTTCGTCTCATTTGCAAGCCTTGAGATCATGTCGCAGCACACAAGAAAAATTGCCCCTCCGAAAGCGCTCACAGGTATGAGCACCCTGTGGTCGGGGCCTGTTATAAGCCTTGCTATATGCGGCACGATCAGCCCTATGAAGCTTATCGGGCCGCTGACCGACACCGCCACGGCGGTGGTTATGGACGTGAACAGCAGCAGAAGCCTGCGTGTCCTCGAAGGATCAAGGCCAACGGACTGCGCCTCTTCCTCGCCCAGCAGCATGACGTTCAGATCCCTTGCAAAGGTGAAGAGGATAAGAATGCATATTATCACCGGCAGCGCGATCAGCCCGGCATGCTCCCACGCCTTGTCCTTCAGGCTGCCAATGGTCCAGAAAATGAAGGCCTTCATCTGGTAATCCTTCATGTTTGTCAGTATCATCGAGGTGACCGCGCCTATGAAGGTGCTGACAGCGATACCGGACAGGATCAGTGTCAGCGCCGGGATTTTCCCTTTCCTGGCCGAGAGCAGGTATATCACGCTGACAGCGGCGATTGCCCCGGCCGACGCGAATAGAGGAAGCAGGAATATGCTCCTTACGGACAGCCCGAGCACGATGGATATGACGGCTCCAAGTCCGGCTCCGCTTGAAATACCGAGTATTCCGGGGTCTGCCATGGGATTGCGGAACATGCCCTGCATTACAGCTCCCGACGTGGCGAGGGCCGCCCCCGTAAGGGCTGCGACAATGACGCGCGGAAACCTGACGAGATAAATGATGGACTCCTGTCCTCCCGGAAACTCAGTCCCGGGCAGCAGGCCCCAGTTTGCCAGGATTATCCTGAAGACCCTGCCCACCGGGACGTACACGGTGCCCACGGCCACGCCCACAAGCATGACCGCCGCAAGCGCGGCAGCCATCAGTGGCAGGATGGTCCCCAGCCTGGTATATGCATTTCCTTTACGTACGATTTTCAGGTGATCACTCATTTAAAGTGTCCTTTATATTTTATGCTGCAAAACGCCTGTATTTATTTAAATAGGTCCGGATATACGGCTTTTGCCATATCCTCCACCGCAAGGACGACATACTGAGATATCGCGCTCATATGAGGGTAGGGCACGGTTATGAGCCTGTCCCCGGCGATTGCCTTGACGCCCGCAAGGCTCTTGTCCTCCTTCAGCGAGGCTTTCATGCCGTCCAGCGAATTTTTCTGGTCGTAATACCAGGAGGGCAGCAGTATGACATCCGGATTCCACTCCACGATATTTTCCTTGTTTATCTGAGGCCAGCCTTCAAGCCCGGCTTTTGCGGCTACGTTTACAACTCCGGCCCTCGTGAGGATATCGTCGGTATTGGTCCCCTTGCCGCTGGTGCTGCCCATCTCGCTGTAGTCCAACAGCGTCAGCTTTTCCTCGGGCTTAAGTGCTGCGAGCCTGTCCCCGACCTCCTTCAGCCTGCCGTCCATCCAGTCCACGATGGCCTTTCCTCTTTCATCCGCACCCACGACGTGGGCTATTTCAAATATCACGCCCTTCTGCTCCTCTATATTCGAGGGCGTTTTGAAGGTATAGACCGTAAGCCCGGCGTCTCGCATCTGCTTGACAAAGTTGGCATCGGCCCATGTATCTACTAAAATCAGATCGGGCTGCAGCGCGATGATCTTCTCAGCGTCCTTGGACAAAAAAGTGTTGGGTATTTTTTTTGCTGCATCCGCCACATTTGAAACTCCCGGATCGACTGCGAATGTCGTTACGGATGCGATCCGGCCGGCATCGGCCAGGCCTGGGAGGCTTGGATCGCCGAGCAGTATCTCGTCGGTGCCCAGCGTGAGCGATACTATTTTAGAAGGCTCCTTAGCGATGGTCATCTCTGCGCCGCCGGCGTCCTTCACAGTAAGCGGGAATGCGGAAGCCGCCTTTGTATCCTCCGCGGGGGTCTGTTCCGGCTGCGTGGCTTCCTCGGCCTGCGTCTGCCCGGCGCTTGCCGCCGCATCCTGCTTTTGTATGTCGGCATTGCCGCAGGACGTAAAAATTGCCGCTATCATGATCAAGGCTATAAGCAAAGCCGTAAATTTCCTGAAATTTTTCATATTAGTTCTCCTTATGGTAATAAAATTCAACTCTCTATACCGATACGGGCCGGTATTCCCTTTTCCATCGGGTGCCTGAGCGCTTGTATCTCGGATATGTAATCCGCAAGCGCCAGCAGCTCCGGCGGGGCGTTCCGTCCTGTGAGGACCAGCTCGAGTCCGCCGGGCTTCTCTTCTATAAACCGTATAATATCCCCGAGCTTCAGCATTCCGGCGGCAAGCGCTCCCATCACCTCGTCCAGGATTATGATATCCCAGTTCCCGGTCAATGAAGCATCGACGGCATATTTCAGGATGCCCTGCTGTATTTCCGCAGCACGCCTGAGCTCCGCCTCATTCATGTTCCAGGTGAATTTCTTTATTTCTTCGGCCCTGTGCAGGACAAAGCCGGGCTCAAGCTTTTTCAGGGAATGGATTTCGCCGGTTTCAGCGCCCTTGAGGAACTGGACCATAAGCACCCTCAGGCCCCTGCCGCAGGCACGCACCCCAAGCCCCACGGCGGCCGTGGTCTTTCCCTTTCCATCGCCGGTGTATATATGCACAAGTCCTTTCATAAGCAGCTCCTTCCTCCGGATTATCCGGATAAAAGCCCCGGGATATTGCCGGATCGCCCTGCAAAAAAACCTCTTAACTGAGAAGTTAAGAGGTTCTGATATACGTACAATAATGTTCGGCCGACATCATATGCACCCCCTATCCTCCGTAGAGTTAACGGCGTCGTATACAGGCAGGTCTTCTGGCTCAAGCGTCATCGCCCTGCGGCGCCTTCCCGGTTTCCCAGTGGCATTGCGGCAGGACTCGTCTATCACAGCGGCGGGACCGCGCGGGATTCAAACCCGCTTCCCTTTTATCCGGCTTCCGACATGTCGGCAGGCCGAAACCTGTATAATTAATGTTAAGGGTATTCCTCACGGGCTAAACAAGAGTATTCCTCTTCCGTGCAGGAAATGTCCCTTTTTGATTATGTCCGGTTTTCCATTTTAGTTTACATGAACCGGGCGGGTATTTCAATCCCCCAGCTTGAATTTCTCGTGTATCGCGTTGACCGCCCTTTCGGCGTTCTGTACGTCGACCAATACGGAAATCTTGATCTCGGAGGTGGTTATCATGTGAATATTCACATCCGCGTCAAACAGCGCCTCAAACATCATGGCGGCGACTCCGGAGTTGTTGACCATGCCTGCGCCGACGATGGAGACCTTGGAGTACCTGTCCGAATGCTTGACTTCCTTCGCGCCCAGAACGCCGAGGTTGCTGTTGATTACCTCCAGTACCCTGTTCAGGTCGGCCTTCTTGACCGTAAAGGAGATGTCCTTTGTATCGTCCCTTCCTATGGACTGAAGTATGACGTCTACGCTGATCCTTTCCTTCGAAAGCATCGAGAAAAGCTTGAAGGCCATACCCGGCTTATCCTCTATACCCATTACGGCAATCCTTGCGATATCGCTGTCTCTGGTCACACCCCTGACAAGCATTTTTTCCACGTTACCAACCTCCTTAATAACCGTTCCCGGCAGTTTATTCATACTGGACCTTACAACCAGATTCACCCCGTATTTTTTCGCCAGCTCCACAGACCTGTTGTGAAGGACGTTTGCGCCGAGGCTGGCCAGCTCGAGCATTTCGTCGTACGATATATCGTTGAGCTTCCCCGCATTTTTGACTATCCTGGGGTCTGCCGTGTAAACTCCGTCAACATCGGTATAAATCTCGCAGAGGTCCGCCTTCAGCGCCGCCGCAAGAGCCACGGCCGTGGTGTCCGAGCCTCCCCGGCCCAGCGTGGTGATGTCCCCGTATTTGTTCCAGCCCTGGAAGCCCGCAACAATGACGATGTTCTTTTTATCCAGCTCGACAAATATCCTCTCGGTGTCTATATTCTTTATCCTTGCGTTGCCGTAATTGCTGTCGGTGGTTATCCCGGCCTGGTAGCCCGTGAGCGAGACAACATGGCTGCCTTGCTTTTCAAGGGCCATTGCCAGCAGCGCCATGGATATCTGTTCTCCGGTGGAAAGGAGCATATCCATCTCCCGCTTTGAGGGATTGCGGTTTATCCCGGCTGCCTTTTCTATCAGTTCGTCCGTGGTGTCGCCCTGAGCGGAAACCACGACTACTACGGAGTTCCCTTCCCTGTAAGCTTCCAGAACCCTGCCCGCGACATTGAAAATCCTCTCCGCATTGGCCACGGAGCTTCCGCCGTACTTTTGAACAATCAAACTCACCGGTCTTTACCTCCCTTTCACTCTTCCTCTATGCGTATAGCAGAGATTACGTCCCTGACGGAGCCTATGCCCCGCAGAGCCTCGATACCGCCTAAAAGCCTGCTTTCCCGGGCCTTGCCTGTTACAAACGCCAGCTCGTCCTTCGGCTCCTGCCTGCCCGGCTTGATGAATTCGGCGTCTCCGAAGGTTTTCAATATAAACCTCCGCGCCTCCTCGCTGTTCCTTGTCGTTACCCTTATGAAAAAGCGGGTCTCGCTCTCTCCGATGTCAACTACGTTATTGTAGTCCTTTCTCTCCCATACGCTTCCGCTGCCGCTGCCGATATGCCTCGCGATATCTATGATATCGGCGACCACTGCGCTGGCGGTAGGCAGCTTGCCCGCACCCCTGCCGTAAAACATGGCGTCGCCTATGGCGTCTCCCTTGACGACAATCCCGTTGAATACATCCTCCACGTTGGCCAGCGGATGCTGCCTGCTTATCATAGCAGGGCTGACCCTGGCAAATATTTTGTCTCCGGCCCTCCTGCTGATCGCGATAAGCTTTATCACCATATCCATGCTCTCGGCATACAGCATATCGGCGGAGGATATCTTTGTGATCCCCTCCGTATATATATTCGAGCAGTCGACAAACTGGCCGTATGCAATGGAGGAAAGTATCGCAATCTTCCTGCAGGCGTCCCTGCCCTCGATATCGGCGCTTGGGTCCGCTTCGGCATAGCCGTTCTGCTGCGCGCCCTTCAGAGCCTCAGCAAAATCCTTTCCTTCCCTGCGCATCTGGGTAAGGATATAGTTTGTAGTGCCGTTAAGTATACCTGTGACGCCGTTTATCACATTGGCTGCAAGGCACTGGTTCAGGGGCCTTATAATGGGTATCCCCCCGCCCACGCTTGCCTCAAACAGGTAGCTCACGCCGTTATCCGCCGCCAGCCTCAGCAGCTCGGGGCCGTGTGTGGCAACGAGCTCCTTGTTGGAGGTCACGACATTCTTTTTAAGGCCGAAGGCCTTCTTTGTATATTCATGGGCGATCCGTGTGCCGCCTATGGTCTCGACTATTATACTTATGGTATCGTCTCCGAAAACATCCTCGGGATTTTTAGTGAGCAAGTCGCTGTCGGGACCTTCGGGAAAATCCCTGATATCGAGTATCCTCTTGACCCTGATCTCCTCGCCGGCCCTCTGTCCGATGCTCTGGCTGTTTTTCCTTATGACCTCCGCCACTCCCGAGCCGACCACCCCGTAGCCTATAACCGCAACATTTATCATTGGACAACCTCCTCTATTCCCTGGCTAGAATCTCCTGTCTCCTCACGCCTTCTATAAGGCCGATGTCATCCATAAGCTCGCGGATGTCCTTGACCATACCGGCGGTTTCTATGGAGATCGTTACGTCTGCAAGTCCGTTAATCGGCACATTCTGGTTTATAGTTATGATATTGGCCTTAGCCTGTGCGACTTTGTTTATGATGCTGGACAGTATGCCGGAAAAATCCTCGACTACGAAAAACAGCGTAATGACGCGGCCCCTGGAGGTTTCGTAAAAAGGAAATACAAAATCCTTGTACTTGTAATAAGCGCTCCTGCTCATACCGGCTTCCTTCACAGCCTCGTTCACAGCCTTTGTCTTTTCCCTGCTGAGGATCTTTTTAACCTCTATCACCTTTGAGAATACCTCAGGTAATACCGAAGCATCCACCAGCAGGTATGTCGAATTCTTATCCACCGGCGTTCTGTCCTCCCATCGCGCACATATGTGCGTCTTTCGTGTAATATTAGCACAACCGGCAAAATAAATCAATAGAAAAATACAAAAAAAGAAGGCCTCCCGCCTCCTCTTACTGCTTCATTACCATCGTCCTTACCCGGACCCCCTCCAGAGCGCCAAGCTCATGCTCCAGCTTTTCCACCTTTTCAGGCCTGTCCCGCAAAAAGAGCGATATCAAGCCGTGCTCTTCCTCTCCGGGATCGTGCATGCCAACCCTTGTGAGTATGCTGTCCCCATGCCTCGTAAGTATGTCCTGCACATCGGGCGCCGACTGCGACCGGCTGTCTACCAG
Source organism: Bacillota bacterium (assembly GCA_023415815.1). Lineage (GTDB taxonomy): Bacteria > Bacillota > Clostridia > Acetivibrionales > DTU013 > JAEZJL01. The sequence goes on from JAEZJL010000295.1 coordinate 7,869, forward strand.
GATTCCCATGATGTATAAACTGTTCTTCAACGAATCATCTCCCGTCCCTGGGCTGCAAAAATGATTTTAAACAGGAACCAATAATTTCTTGCAGCAGGGCTTTAATGTAATATAAGTGCAAAAACTCAATTTCCTACTTTTTTGCATTATATTTAGTATAACCATATTCGCCTATTATTAAAGGAATCGGAGCTCAGATTCGAAATATCAGATATATCCCGGCAATGGAGACCGCAAAGTCAAGCGAAACCTTGAACGCAAGCTGTCCCGCGCGCGGCCGGAAGCCGTCCCCGAACCTGTACGCAAAGAAAAGCGCCGCCGCCGCGGCAGGTAGCAGCAACAGGAAGAGGGGAGACAGGACTATGGAAAAATATACAGCGGCTGTGATAGTCAACCGGGTAAAAATGCCCATACGCTTTTCGCCCCGCTCGAAAAACCTTCCGCCTGTCCTTGGAAAGACCGCTCCAAACAGAAATTGGTTAAGAACGGCCGCAAACGAGGTTAAGAACGCAAGCACGGCCAGCAGCTTCACCACATGGGGGTACTGAAGCAGAAGACTGGTTTCGTCGGGTACGGCGGCGAGCGATATGGGATAGAGCAGCGAGACATGCAGCAGCTGATCGGTCAGAAATCCCATAAGCTCCGACATTTTCAGAGTCTTTATAATAACCGGTTTGTAGTAGTCGATGAAATAGTGAATTACTCCGTTCAGCAGCACCAATCCAAGCGTAAGCGCGCCGAAGGGCAAAGCCAGCGCGAAAATGCACAGTGTCACGATAAATGCATGCAGTGCAATCCACCGCCGGTATTTGCCCTTGTTTTCCGCAATGCTGTCTGTTTGTAATACGAAGTCACCCAGAAGGTGTCCGAGCAAAAGAAGATAAAATATCACATTCCAACCTCTTACGAAAAAGCGTATCTTGAAAAGTGGCTCACCTTAAGCTGCTGCTTTTTGATCTCCACATATACATTTTTCTTTTTCGTCTTGTCGTAAATATAGCCTTTGTATGCGTCGACCTTGATGGTCACATCCTTGGAGAAATACGGGATATCGGGGTGGAACTCAATACCGGCAGCTCCGTTTACGGCCGAGATCTCGACGTCAATCGTTATGGGGAGCTTCTGGGAGCTGAGGAAGCCCTTCGGGAAAACAACCTCCGCAAATCCTACTTTGAAGGCCCCGCCGTTATTGTCAACTCTTATTGTTCTTTCGTAAATAACCGGCTTAACATATTCGCAAGCCTTGTCTTTAGTGGGATGTGGCGTATAGCAGGCAGCCGAGACAGGTACCGCCGCGAGCAGGAATGAAAGAAGAACGAGTAAAACCGTCAGTTTCTTAAGCATTAAAAGCACCTCCCAATATTAAGCGTACATTCTACAAAATATATTCTAACACAGTCCCGATTTGGGCTGAATGGTCTGTAATGCTCAAATAAGAAAACCGGGAATAGGACCAGATTACTATTTTTTGTCAGGACGCACATGGTTTTGCATATATGCAAGGCACTCGCGGTTTATCTTTTCCGTCCACCTGCACCTGTCCACCCTGCCGGCGCAGGCTTCGGCCATGCCAAGGGAGGACCCGGCCTCCTCCAGCCTTCCCGCGGCCTTTTGGGCCTCGTACACTCCAAACCAGCATTTTGCCGCTTCATAGTCGGAGTCCAGGGCTTCGGCCGCTTCGGCCGCCGCTTCGAAAACCGGCACAGCCTCTGCGGGCCTGTCCGTCAAAAGGAGGAGCGTGCCCTTAAGCCTTGAAGCCTTGAGTATCTTCCTGGTGTTCCTGCAGTCGCCTGCCGCCGCTGCCGCGCTTTCATAGTCCGCCAGCGCCGCGCCGTAGTCTCCGGCAGCCTGCGCCAGCTGCCCCCTGCAGGTATAATAATCGGCGCTGTATGAGGTTTCGTCGGTCTCCACGAATATCGCATGCGCCTGCTCAAGCAGCCTGCCCGCCTCGGCATTCTCGCCGGTTTTGAGCAGCACCCTGGCAAGTCCTATGCGGTTTACGCCCTCCTCTATGGGTGCGCTGATGCTGCGCGCCAGCTCCATTGAGTCGATATAGTTCCGTCTTGAGCTCTCGAAGTCTCCGAGCTCGTACCCGACGTCTCCGAGGTTCGTCATGCAGATGCACTCATAGAGCTTTGAGCCCACCTCGCGGCACATCTCGAGCGATTCGTTGAAAAGCTTGCGGGAAGCGGTGAACATCCCCTTATCCAGGTACAATATGCCGAGGTTTATACCGGCCGCCATGATGCCTCTCCTGTATAAAAGCTTTCTTGAGATGTCCATTGACTTCTCGAGAAACTCCATCGCCCTGGATACCACGCCTGTCGAATGGTAGATGATCCCCATGTCTCCCGACACCCTGGCCAGGATATCCGGAAGGTGGTTCTTTTCGGCATATTTGTAGGACTTGCCCATATATGACAGGGCGTTGTCTATTTCACCCCGGGTGAAGCAGATCATCCCCGCGTGCTTCATCATTTCGGACAGGTTCCTGAAGTCCCTCGCCTTGAGCAGTATCTTCTCCGATTTTCTGACAAGCCCCAGGGCCGCGGGGTCGCCCTGGATCCTGAGTATGCTGCACTTGAGCTGCAGCCACCCGCCGTACAGGGGATTGCCCTCGCCAATCCTGGAGCCGATTTCATCCAGAATCGCCATTGCCGGCTCAAGCTGCCCCTGATCCCTGTAAACCTCCGCTGCCAGCAGCTTCGCGCGGTGCTTGTCTTCCTTGCCCGCGGCCAGGCCGTAAGACTTTTCAATATTTTCAATCGCATCGTTGTAATTGGCGTTGATAAAGTGTATATGCCCAATCTCCCTGTAGCATCCCGGCACCCGCGGGTCGCCTCCGCCCCCGGCGTTCTCCGAAAACTCCAGGAACCTGCCGAAATATTCCAGCGCTTCATGGAGGCTGTATTGCCGCTTCAGCTTTAAAGCGGCATTATAGCTGTAATCGGCCGCCCTTCTGAGCATCCCCGCCCTGCCGTAATGCTCGCACAGCAGCTCGTAATAGTTTTCTATATCCTTTTTGAATTCCGTCTCGATATATTCGGCCGTCTTTTTGTGAAGCATCCTTTTATCCCGGTTCAGGATACTGTCGTAAATGACCTCCCTTTCAATGTCATGCGAAAATTCATATACCCTCTCCACGGCTTTTGAAGAGGTGTGCACCGCTTTCACGCGTATGATGCCCAGCTGTATGGGAAGACCTGAAATGCCTGCCTCGTCCGCCGGTTCCTCGAGGATGTGGTCCAGAATGGAGAGCCTGAATTCCCTGCCGATTACCGAGGCCGCCTGCAGCAGCCTGAGACTGCCGTCTTCCAGCCCCGAAATTTTGGAGGCTATCAGGTTCTGTATGCTGGAGGGGAGGCTCTCCAGCTCCTCTTTTTCGAGATAAGCCGTGCCGTCCCGGCTCGTATATGCTTCCTTTCTTTTTATACCTGCCGTTAATTCCTTTATATACAGGGGATTGCCCTTCGTTATCCCGATAATGGCGTCGAGCAGGGCTCCGTCAAGCCTTGCGCAGCCAAGGACGCCGCATGCAAGGTTCTCGGCGGCCTCCCTTGTGAGCCTGCCAAGCACTATATCCGGATTATCCTTGCCGGAAAGCAGCCTGCTTTCATATCTGGACGAAAACAGGAACACCGCCTTTGCCTCGCCTATCAGCGGAAACAGCTCGTCCAGCAGCTGAAGCGAGGCGGCGTCGGCCCACTGCAAATCATCGGCGATGACCAGCAGCTTCTGCTTTTTGCACAGGCTGACAAAGAAAAGGGAAAGCTGCTTCAGAATTTCACGTTTAATACCGTCGTAGCTCATGGCCTGGAAAATGCCCTGGAACTCCGTATCCCTGTCCAGGCCGAGCAAAAGGCCGATAAAATCGTAATTCCTCTTTATCTCCTCGTCGCTGTAGCCTGCCAGGATATAGTCCAGGAAGGATATAAGCCTGTGCTGTCTCATGCTGTTGCTGTCCGTGGGGTTTATGCTCATTATCCCCGACAGGATGCCCGAAAGGAGGCTGTAGGACCTGTTTTTCAATAATGCGCTGCAGTCGGTCCACACCTTCTTCACATCGTTCCCGACTTTAGAGGCGAATTCGCGCAGCAGCCTGGTCTTGCCCATGCCGACCTCGCCTATGATATTGACGCATGTGAGGCCGGAATTCTGGGCTTCGTTGTATTTTGTGTTGAGCAGCCCGATTTCCCTCTGCCTTTCCAGGAAGGTCTGCTCTCTGCCCGCAAAGCGGTCCGTCCTGCTTTTCAGAAGCACATAGCACTTCACGGGAGCTTCCCTGTTTTTTACCTTTACGGTATTCGGCTCCGAGTATTCAAACACATCCCTTGTCTCGGTATGGATGGATTCCGAAACCAGTATGCTGCCCCTGCCGGCGTTTGACTGCAGCCTCTGGGCGGTATTGACGATGTCGCCCATGACGGTGTAGTCGCGGTCGAAATAGTTGCCGACGCCGCCGGTGACCACCAGCCCGTAATTAATGCCTATCGAAAGCTTCAGCACCACGCCCTTCTGCGACAGAATTCCCCGCGAGAAATCATCCGCCAGCTCCATCATTTTCATTGCGCAGGTTACGGCCCTTGCGGCGTCGTCGGGATGCGCATAGCGCGCTCCGAAAAGTATCATGACGCAGTCGCCCATGTATTTGTCGATGGTCCCCTCCAGCTCGTATACCGGGCCTGTTATATAGTTGAAGCACTCGTTGATGATCTCCCTTACTTCCTCGGGGTCCATCTTCTCTGAAATGGCTGTAAAGCCTGAAATGTCCGCAAATATGACGGCGACGTTTTTCCTTCCCTCCGCGAGCGCTCCGCCCCCTTCGGCCGAACTGCGCTCGTCCTGCCTGGGCAGCCTGTTCCCGCAGGTGAGGCAAAATCTGGCCGTCTTCGGGCCAAAGGCCCCGCAGGAAGAGCACCTGACGGAAAACGCCACCCCGCAGAACCGGCATCCCTTTTCGTCGCTGTTGTCCAGCTTAATACCACAGTTAAAGCAAATCAAAAATAATCACCCTGACATTCACGGTTTGAAAAATAATGTAAAAAGGCGTATACTAATCATAATACAAAAAAATTACATTTACATTATAATCTATCGGCATAAAACGGTAAATGAGAAATTATTTCGAAGCAGGTGACAAATGAAGAACTCCACTTTAAAGGAATTCTACAGCATAGGCAAATCCCTCTCTTCGGAGAAGGATACTCTCAAGCTTTTCGAAAAGATTATCGAGAGCAGCCTCAGGCTGACGGGGGCCGACGCCGGCACCATTTACATTGTCGTAGATAAAAAGGACGGCCGCTGGTCTTACATAAAAAACGGCTCAAGCCGCGGAAAGCTGCTGAAATTCGTCATAACCAGGAACAAAAGCATGGACGTGCATCTGGAGGACTTTACCGCTCCGGTTTCAAAGAAGAGCATTTTCGGCTTTGCCGTTATTTCAGGCGAATCCATTATGATAGACGACGCGTATGCAATCCCCCCCGGCGTGGAGTACCGCCACAACCGCAGCTTTGACGAAGGTACGGGCTACAGGACCGTATCCATGCTGACCATCCCGATGAAAAACCATAACAACGACGTAACGGGAGTCATCCAGCTGATAAATAAAAAGAAGGCCGGCAAAATAACGCCCTTCAATAATACCGACGAGCTTATTATGAGCTCGCTTGCGGGCCAGGCCGCGGTGGCGCTTGAAAACAATCTTCTTTACAGGGACATGCAGCAGCTTCTGTATGAATATAAGGACAAGAACAGCCAGCTTATACAGCTCAGCCGGAAAATCCTCAAGGCGGGCGAGGAGGAACGCAAGCGCATCGCCAGGGATATCCACGACGGCCCCGCCCAATCCGTGGTCAACCTCTCCCTAATACTCGAAATATGCAGGAAGTACCTTGCCGATTCCAGGCTTGAAGAGCTTTCCGGCAAGCTGGACAGTCTCGGGCGTTCGATTCATTCTACTGTAAAGGAAATAAGGACGATCATATACGACCTGAAGCCGGCCAGCCTTGAAAGCGGGCTCATTTCCGCCGTTGAAAGCCATATCGGGGCCTTTTCACGGAGCACAGGCCTGAATATTGCCTTCGATCACAGCGGCAGTGATTCAGGGGTGGAGTACTATCTCACATCCACTATCTACAGGATCGTCCAGGAGGCTCTGTCCAATGTACACAAGCACGCGGAAGCCAGCAGCGCCGCCGTAAACCTGAACATAACCCACGACGGCATAACGCTGTCCGTTTCCGACGACGGGAAGGGCTTCGACCCGGAGGGGCTGAGGAAAAGGAATTTCGACAGGATGAGCGGCGGCTTCGGGCTGGAGGGTATATCCGAACGCACCGAGCTGGTCAGAGGCGCCATGAAAATCGACTCCGCCTGCGGAAAGGGCACGACCCTGACCCTGAGCATACCCCTTTTCTGACCCGCCGGTCTATTTTTCGGGCACTACTTTTGTTTCGTTGTTCTTTATGAAGGCCTTTTCCCAGCTTTGCACATAATCCGCCGTCGCCCACTCCGCCATGATGATGCTCCCGCCGTCCGGCGCCCCGTATTTACCGAGCGGCTTCTTTGAAAGCGCTCCGTCCTCGATCGCGTACAGCAGTATATCGGTCCCGGTTATGACAACGGCAATGTCGTTATTTGGCGAGGTATAGGCGTCTATTGCCTGCGGGACGGTGTCCTTGACGGTCGTCCATGGGACGTGCAGCATATCGTAGGCCACCATGTCCGGCGGCGGTATGAGATTTATATTGTAATCCACATAGGCCATCGAATCGTCCCGGGCCAGGTTGACCCTGCCCTTGAAGAACCAGTGGCCGGTCTTCCGGAACAGCGCAAAATTTTCCTCCTGATATTTGTTCATGCTGCCTCTGATGGCATTTGAGGAGGGTGAGCCCAGCACCTCCGCCGCCGCGCCTTCCATTGCCATGACGCCGTTATCGCCTGTAAGGTCGGAAAATCTTATGCCCTCGGTGTTCCTGAGGTTATCCACCGGAAGGGTCATCAGAGACTTCTCCTGATAGGTGGTGTTCCCCTGTCCCTTCTGGTTTATGGTATTTTCGACGCAGACATAATCGTTGCCCACGTACAGAATGGATTTTTCCAGCTTTGTTTCGATGCGCTTCGAAGGATTGCCCGCCTTAGCCTGGGCGGCAGGCCTTCTTGCGCCGGAGTCGGAAACCATGGCGGCGATCAGTATGTCCTCGAGGCCCTCGCTCCCCAGTCCCTTGCCGATCTCCAGGCGCCAGAAGCCGTCCTTCCTAGGAAGGAAGACATTGTCGGCGGAGAACACGGGCCGTATGACGCTGTTGATGCTTGCAATCCAGTATGTGAGGTATTTGTAGCCTCCCGACGTCCCTCCGGCGGCGTTCGCATCCATGCCGGCGGGCACCCTGAAGCCCAGCAGCAGGCCTGACTGCATCGTGTCGGCCGTCTTGTCGGCTTCGCCGGAGGGGTCAGCGGAATTTTTTGCGGCGGTTACGGCCGGAAGCCCCCCGAATTCATCCGAGGTTTTCACCATACAGTAGTACTCGTCCTCCACGCTGACAATATACCTGCCCTCGTCGGCCTGTATGAACTCATACAGGAATTTGTCCTGTGAGGACGCGGTTACGACAAGCACCTCCCTGCTTCGGATATCGAAGCTCTTCAGCGCGTCGGCATATTTGTGCAGGAAGTATTCCTCCGCGTTTACGCTCTTTACCTTGAAGGAGACATTGCTCCAGTACTGGGAGCCAAAGACTATTTCGGAGCGGTTGAAGCCGACCTCGGTCCCCACCCATTTGCCTGATACGCCGGGGGAGTCCTGCCGGTCGGACTTGCCGCTGTAGCATTTATCGAGCTTCCAGGTACCCTGGAGAGGCGCAGTCCTGCTCTCAGGCCGGGCT
>JAEZJL010000306.1 GCA_023415815.1 Bacillota bacterium
GCCCTGGATGGTATTCGGCACACCCGGAGGAGATAACCAGGATCAATGGGCGCTGCAGTTATTTCTCAATATTACGGAGTTCGGCATGGGCATCCAGAATGCGATCGACGCGCCGTCCTTCTATTCCTACCACTTTGCCAACTCCTTTTATCCCCACGAGGCCCATGCCGGGTATATATTTCACGAGCCGCTTCCCGGGCCGGTCGCCGGAGACCTGCTGGCGCGCGGGCACAGGCTGTTTCCGCTTCCTTCCTTTTCAAACGGAGAGATCTGCGCCGTTGCCAGAAATTTCGATACCGGGCTGATTGAAGGGGGAGCGTCTCCCAAGGAAGAAAGACAATCATACGCAATGGGATGGTAGATATTATGTTAAAGACTCTTCTGGATTTATTTGTGGCCTTTTTCCGCTCCAGCATATTGAGCTACGGCGGCGGACCGGCCAGTATCCCTCTGATTAAGGCGGAGGTTGTTGAGAATTACAGGTGGATGAGCAACGAGCAGTTTGCCGATGCGCTCGCTCTCGGAAACGCTTTGCCGGGGCCTATCGCGCCAAAAATGGCGGCATATGTGGGACACTACGCCGCAGGCGTCTGGGGTGCGGTAGTGGCGATCGTGGCGGCGGTGGTGCCGACAGCCATTGCGATCATACTGCTCGCCAAGCTGTTTTTTATGTTCAAGGATTCGGAGAGGCTCAAGGGCATGCTGAAAATCGCCAAGCCTCTGGTGGTTGTGATGCTTCTGCAGGCCTCCATCGACCTGATGACAAAGGCAAACTACCCCAAGGTGTCCTCCTATATTGTATCCGGTGTAGCCTTTGTCCTGTTGATCGTGCTCAAAATCAACCCTTCGTTTGTCATGCTCGGAGGCCTGGTCGTAGGGTTCGTGTTTTATAAGGTGTTCTGACTTAAGGGCTTGAACCCTCTTGAAAAAAGACAAAGGCTTTGCTCCGTGCATTTTGCCGACGCCATACGTATAAAAATCGAGGGGGATGATGCTTCCTCGATTTTTATTTCTGCATCTGCCTTTTTTGAAGCTCCCAGCCCTGCTTTTTATTTTTCCGGAACTGGGTGGGGCTGAAGCCCGTGCTCTTCTTAAACACCGAATTGAAATACGGTATGCTGCCGTAGCCGACGGACAGGGCGACGTCTGAAATCTGAAGGTCCGTGGATATCAGAAGGTTCTTTGCCGCGAAAACCCTTTTGGAGGTGGTGAAGTCCGTGATGCTTACCCCTACCTTGCTTTTGAACTGCCTGCTGAGATAGGACGGATTCACCCACAGCACCCTGGCGATTTTTTCAAGGTTGATATCCTCCTGATAGTTAAGATTGATATACTGAATGGCCCTTTTGACGATGGCGGAATCCTCGTAATTGCTCCGCACTGGCACAATGTCGCCCTGCGTTCGGTTTGCGTATTGTATCAGCTTGGTTGTTTCAAAAACGATCAGATTGACGAGGGACTGGTAATAGAGTCCTTGGTCGGCCTGGCGGCGGATGATCTCCTCATACAGTCTTTTTACGAAAAGCGTAGTCCACTGTGCTGAATCCGGGTCAAGATCCAGCACGAAGGTTTTCCCCGATTCGGCCAGAAATCCGGAGCCCGCCTCCGAGCCATAGTTGCGGAATACGCTCTCTATGCCGGAGCCGAGAAGGATGAGCATGGATATGAAATAATCCTGGGTATGCTTTTTAAGCTTGTGCACCTCGCCGGGCGAAATAATCAATACATGGGATTCGCTGATGGGAATGCTGGCCTTGGAGGTTTCAAACAGGCAGTCCCCCGACAGGATAAAGAGGATTCCGGCCTGTTCGTGACTGCTCCAGCCGCCCTGTATGTCCACGCCGGTATATTCGTTGATCACGACTTCGAAATATTTATCCCTTTTATTGATATCATCCCCGGTATACTGCGTTTTCATAAATGATGCCCTCCTGATGCATCGGACCGGCCGGCGGCTGCCCGCGGCATTCTATTTTCTCAGCCAGCAAAGGCATGCCGCACCGCAGATTTCAAGGTCATCGGTGCTGAGGCTCGACATGGAAAAGCCCAATAGGGCGTTCAGGGTCGGAATATAGCTGGAGTCGTATACATATTGGCGCACCTGCTCGAAAAACCATTCGTTTCGTATGACGCTTCCTGTGAATACGATATGCTCCGGGTTCAGCAGGTTTACAAGGTTCACGATCCCTATCCCCAGGGCCCGTATGACCCGCTGTGCAACTTTCAAGGCAAGCTTGTCCCCGTTCTGCGCGGCTGTGAAGACGGCGTCAGAATTGAGGCGATTCTCCCTGTAAGCCGCGTGCAGCGCCGAGTCAGGGTATAAAGGAAGACCTTCGACAGCCTGCCTGGTCAATTCCGGCTCGCTTGCTATTTTTTCAAGGCAGCCCCGGTGGCCGCATATGCAGGGCTCCTTATTGTACTCGACACACATGTGTCCGAATTCTCCAGCCGAATTTTTCGATCCGGTTATCAGTCTTCCGTCGCAGACGATCCCGGCGGCAATACCAGCGTCCACATTGATCAGTAAATAGTTTTGCGTGATGCGCCCGATCCCGTAATAGTTTTCCGCAAGGGTCGCCGCGTGGACGTCGTTATCAATGTAAACCGGCAGCTGAAACCGCTTCGTCAGCCTTTTTGCCAGAGGTACCGGCATTTTGATATTGGCGTTCAGGGAAGAGACCCAGATTCCCTTATCGATATCCAGCTTGCCTGTAAGACCTATTCCTATTGCGGAAGGCCTCTGGCCCTCCCAGGAGCCCAGGTAGTCAGAAATGGATATATCCAGGGTCGTCAGCGATTCCTTCTGGGATGCCACGCAGATAGGGTACTTTTTTGGCCGGATGATTTCGCCCTCCATGCTGACCATGCCGATTTTTATATTGGCGGAGCCGTAATTGACGCCCAAAAAAATTGTAGACATAACGGAAACACTCCTGACAGGGTTATTTGCCATACGATGGAGCCGGCCTCAGAGGTCTTATCAAAGGCACTAGCCATGCGCATGCTACTATTATAGAACAAAATTTGCGTGAAGTCTTTTTGTTTCTATCCTTTTATTTATCATTCCTTTACCTTCGTCCGTCCCTCCGCTTTTCTTTCTGACTCCGCAGCAGCTCAATACATAAAAATAGCAAAAGAAAAGGTCATAATTTCGTTAGAAAATATACCCGGCGCTGTTTATAATTTTAACATGCCATTCATAAACCGGTAATACAGACAATATTGGAAGCTTATATATGCAAGCGACATAAAAGGCGGTTATTGGCAGGTAACTAAAGCAGCGCGGATCCGGAGGAAGCCCACATGAAGATTGTTGTTAAGGACACGGAGGCCGAATTCAATATTGCGGCGGCCCTGGAAGTGACAAAGCAGGTTATTATCAAGCCGGACAGCATCCTGACTTTTGCAGGGGGGCAGACGACCGTCGCGCTCCACCGGGAGATTGTCAATATGCACCGGCAGTGGAGCATTGATTATTCAAATGCCAGGGCGTTCACACTGGATGAATATGTCGGGCTTCCTCCCGAGGATCCGAAAAGCGTCAGCTTCAGAATACGGAACCAGGTACTGAATCAGCTCAACATCAAAAGCGGGAACATCCATATGCCGGACGGCATGTCCCCCGATCCGGAAAAGGCCTGTGCGGAGTATGACAGCCTGCTGGCCGGAAATGTCCCGGACCTCACAATGCTGGGGATAGGCACGAATGGCCATATCGGTTTCAATGAGCCGGGGACGCCCTTCGACCACTATGTACATGTCAAGGTCCTGGACGGCAGGACTGCTGAAATGAAAGCGGGCCTTTTCGGCTCGGCGGCTGCGGTTCCCGGGCAGGGCATCACAATGGGTATAAAAAGGATCATGCTGTCAAAGCGGATACTGCTGCTTGCGAAAGGAAGGAGCAAGGCTGAAATCATCAGGAAAACGGTAAAAGGCGTCATAACGGCAGAGGTGCCGGCGTCGGTGCTGCAGCTGCACCCCTTTGTTACCGTAATCCTCGACCGCGAGGCTGCCGCAATGCTGTAAACCGGAAAAGTCAAATCTGTTTGAACATAGTTAATTAAATACATTTAAAAACCGTATAGTTTAAATTAAAATAAAGCCAGGGTAAAGGCATTAGGGGAGAGTGCATAGTGTATCCGGATCAGCCAGTCACAATAGGAATCGACATTGGTGCGACAAAAATACTTATCGGAGCTGTGACCCGGGAAGGAAGGATTGTTCATCAAAAGAGGTATGAGATAGACCTTTCATCGGCGGTAATGCTGAAAAGCTGTATTTATGATTCGATTGAGGATTATGTATCGTGTATGCAAGGGGAGGATACTTCAAAAGCTGTAGGCATCGGCGTTTTCGGGCATGTGAATTCCGAGCGAGGACAATGGATGGGTAGCCTGAGAATCCCCGGAATGGAACCCATCTGTTTTGGCGAGGACTTAAAAGAGGCATATGGGTTTGACGTTGCGGTGGACAATGACGTCCACGCCGCCGCCCTTGCGGAAATGTACCTGGGGAAGGGCCGCCGCTACAGGAATTTTTTATATGTGAACATAGGTACGGGAATCGCCGCGGGTATAGTAACCGACGGAAAGCTGGTACGGGGAGCCGTCAACTACGCAGGCGAAATCGGACACACGTTTGTCGGCAAGGACATGGAGCTGTGCATGTGCGGGAAGAACTGGTGCATGGAGACGGCGGCTTCGGGGGGCGGACTGATTCACCGGGCATGCACGTGGATTGCAGACTATCCCGAATCAATGCTGGCAGATAAGGTAAAGTCCGGAGACGTAATTTCGGATGATATTTTCAACGCCGCCCGGCTTGGAGACAGGATGGCCGTACGGATATACGAGGATTTCATCTGGTCGGCGGGGATCGGACTTGTCAATCTTGTGAACGTTTTAAATCCCGAGGCCATTATCCTGGGGGGCAGCGTACTCAAAGACGAGTGGCTGCTGAAAGAATTGAGCGCGTTTATTTATAAAAATGCCGTTGAGATTTCCGGCGCGGCATTAAAGGAAATCACCCTGTCCGAGCTTGGCCCCCAGGTTGTTGGCCTCCTCGGCGCGGCTTGCCTGACCTGGTATCGTCAGGGAAATCTATAGCGCTGAAGCTAAGCTGAAAAGCAAAGTGCAACGGAGCCCATATCTTTATTACTGTCTGTCATATGTTATTTCTTCTTAAAATACTCATTAAGAATTTATTTTATAGACTTCTTATAGGAAAGGGGATATATGAAGATGAAAATTCTCATGAACCATATCGGATATGCGTGCCGCGGGGCAAAACACGCCGTGGTCATGGGCTCGGACGGAGAGGACGCAGGAGCCTTCCGGATTATCGAAAGCTCCACGGGCTCGGTAATGCACTCCGGCGCCGCTGCGGAGGCGGGAGAGGTGGGCGGCTGGAAAGGGAGGCGGTTCTGGACGGTGGATTTCGACTCACTCCAAAAAGAAGGGACCTATTACATCGAATGCGACACCTCGTCGGGAAAGCTCCGCTCCTATGAGTTTGCCGTCGAAGAGAACCTTCTTGGAAAACAGCCCCTCTCCGACGTCATATTTTACTTTAAGGCGCAGCGCTGCTCGGGCGATTTCGACCGGGCGGACCGGCACATACCCTTCGACGGAGAGCGTAAGGGCTGTCACGACCTGCACGGCGGGTGGTATGACGCCAGCGGGGACTACGGAAAGCACCTGTCGCACCTGTCCCACTCGACCTATTTCAATCCCCAGCAGGGCTCGTTTGCCGTATGGGCGCTTTTTAAGGTTTTCGAGCTTCTCGAGGCCTCCGGGAATACCCATTACGGTCAGATCAAGCGCAGGATCATGGACGAGGCGATGTACGGAGCCGACTACATGTACAGGATGAGAGCTCCCTCCGGCACCTTTTTCCGTTCGGTGCAGCGGCGGGGGAAATTTACAAAGGCGAAGGACCGCAGGATTGCATTTCAATTGAAGCGCTCTTCCTCCCAGTTCGGAACCGCTGCCACGGCTTCAGAGGAAACCGTTACCGATGAGTCTTACGAGACCGGCTTCAGGCAGGGAGCGGGCTTTGCAATTGCCGCCCTCGCCGCGGCAAGCCGTTATTCCTACCCCGGCGACTACACCAGGGAGCAATACCTGCAGGCCGCCAAAGAAGCTTATGCTTATCTTGATGGAAACAACCACCGCTACCTGAACGACGGCAGGGCCAACATCATCGACGATTTCTGCTCGCTGGCCGCGCTTACGGAATTGTACAGGGCCGCCCTCGAGCCCGAATATCTGCAAAAGGCGGGCGAAAAGGCGGAACTGCTCATAGGGCGCCTGTTTTCATCAGAGCAGTGGAAGCATTATTGGCGGGCCGACGGCGAAGGAAGGCCGTTTTTCCACCCGTCGGACGCAGGACTTCCGGTGATTGTATTGCTGAATTACCTGGAAATTGAAAAGGATGCGGATATCCGGGCCAGGGTTCTGGACGCCGTAAAAAAGGCCATGAAATTCGAATTGCAGGTCACCGGAGAAGTCGCCAACCCCTTCGGACTGGCGCGTCAGCTGGTACAAAGCAAGGACGGAGGCAGGCGTACGGCCTTCTTCATGCCGCACGACACCGAGGCGTCTCCCTGGTGGCAGGGCGAAAATGCCCGCCTGGCTTCGCTTGCGGCGGCCGCAAGGCTCACCGCCAGATATGCGCCTGAAAATGCGGCGGAGCTCACGGCTTATGCGGACAGCCAGATCAACTGGATACTGGGCATGAATCCCTTTGACAGCTGCATGCTCCAGGGGTCCGGCAGAAACAACCCGCAATATTATTTTACAAACGGCTTTGATTATACGAACTGCCCCGGAGGTATCTGCAACGGTATAACCGGCGGACTTGCGGATGAAGAGGATATCGAGCTGTTTCCGAGAAGCAGGCCCGGAGTTGTGGACGATAACTGGCGCTGGGCCGAGCAATGGCTGCCCCATGCCTCCTGGTACATCTATGCGACCGCATTGAGAATTTGACGGAATCATTATGAATATCCAGCAGCGCGTACAGGCTGAACAGACGCTGTAATAATTACAAAATTTATCTGGCACTTCACACGGCTTTACCGTATTTTGTTGAAAAGCAAGGTACTGTAAGTATACAAAACAAAGCATAAAGGAGAGTAGAAACATGAAAAGAGGTTTAAAGGTAATCGCGCTGGCGCTGTTGAGTGCCATGATGTTTTCTCTTATCGCAGGCTGCGGCTCGGAAGCGCCCGCTGCGGATTCAGGCGGCGCAGGCGACGCGCAGTCGGCCCAACCCGCGCAATCCGCGCAGGCAGCCGAGCCTCCCAAGGATGAAAAGGTGTCCATAAGGGTATGCTCGTCCTTTACAGGCTCCGACCAATGGGCGCCTGTGTGGAAATCCTCCATTGAACAGTTTATGCAGGACAACCCGAACGTTACCATAGAAGACGAGTCGACGCCTACGGCCCAGGACGCCCTGAGGACGAAGGTGAAGGCGGATATAGCCTCCGGCAACGAACCCGAGGTCCTGTTTTACTTCACAGGCCAGGAGGCCCAGTTCGTGATCGATTCCGGCAGGATGTTTGTTTGGGACGACGAGCTGAAGAACGACGCCGAATGGGGTAAAAATTTCAGCCAGGGGATCCTGGATAAGGCGAAGGTAGACGGAAAACAGTATTGTCTTCCTTATGTAGGCTTTTATGAAGGACTGTACTGGAATAAGGACCTGTTTGACAAATTCGGTCTGGAAGGCCCCACAACCTATGACAATTTCCTGAAGGCCGTAGACACCTTTGCGAAAAATGACATCGTTCCTATAGCGATGGCCATGAACAGAGTGTCGTATATGCTCGAGGCATTCATTCTTTCGCAGGTTGGCCCCGAAGGGCAGAAGAACTACTTCGACCAGTCCTGGGCTCCCGCGCTGGATAGGATAAAGGAGCTTTATAAGAAAAACGCCTTCCCAAAGGATACCCTGACCATATCCGATGATGATGCAAGAGCATTATACGGGGATCAGAAGGCGGCTATGCTGATCAACGGTTCATGGGCGGCCAGCAATTCGAAGGACCTGCCGAACTCCATGATCACCACCGTCCCGATGCTTCCCGGCGGAAAGGTAGGACCGGAAGCGGTCATCGCCGGATTCGGCTCCGCCTTCTACATGAACGCAAAGATGAATGAAGACAAGAACGGCGTCCCCATGAAGTTCATCAAATTCCTGACGAGCCCCGATACGATGGCGAAGTTTGTTACTATCGGCGGCAGCCCTGCAGTCAACTGCAAGCTTCCCGAGAACTCCAGCAAGCTGTCCCAGTCCGCGGCCGAGATGATCGCAAAGGCGCAGTTTTTCGAAGTGCCGATAGACTCGCAGGTCAGCAACGAGGCCTTCTTCAAGCTGAGGGACGATATGGCCTACGTTGTGAACGACAGGAAGACCTCTGAAAAATTGCTCGAGGAAGCCAAAACTATCCATGAAAAGAATCAATAGCGGGAATCGTCCCGTCTGAATCCGGTTACCTGTGCTATAGCGGTTAAATATGGCCTCTGTGCCATATTTAACTGCTATTGTCATAAAAGAAAAGGAGCATGTTGCCATGGTGCTGAAAGACAAAAAATACATCCTTCTATTCCTTTCCCCGGCGATTGTCCTGGTCATAATCTTTCTTTGCTACCCGCTGGTCCAGACAGTTCAATACAGCTTCACCGACTGGCGCAGCATATCCCTTACAAAAATGAATTTTATCGGCCTTCAGAATTATATTGACATGGCGAAGGATCCGATTA
>JAEZJL010000312.1 GCA_023415815.1 Bacillota bacterium
GCTGAAGACCATACGGGACGCAAGCGAGGCTGAAAAGCTGTATACGGCCGTCAAGGCGAGCGAAATGTACGATGCGAAACTGAAGATGTATAAAACCTCGGTGCCGCTCGGCGACGCGAGCGGCGAGATCGGCAGGCTGAAGGCCTTCACGCCGGGCTGGCTTGAGCGGGAGGCGGTATTTCTGCACATGGAATACAAATATTTATATTCCATGCTTGAGGCTGGGCTATACGAGCAGTTCTACGACGACCTCAGGACGACGCTCATACCGTTTTTAAAGCCGGAGCTTTACGGAAGAAGCACCCTTGAGAACTCATCCTTCATCGTCAGCTCGGTCAATCCCGACGAGTCCATGCACGGACGCGGATTTGTCGCGAGGCTCACCGGGACGACCTCCGAAATGCTGTCGATGTGGTTTGTTATGATGGCTGGCAGGGAGGTTTTCCGGTTTGACGGAGGACGGCTGACCCTGAAGCTGGAGCCCGTATTGCCAGGCTGGCTGTTCGATGAAAACGGCAGGGTCAGCTTCAGATTCCTGGGGAAGACCTTCGTTACCTATATCAATCCCAAAAGGCGGAATACATACGGAAAGGACGGCGCAAAGCCCGCGAGGCTGTCGCTGACCCTGCATGACGGCGAAGCTGTGGACATAAGCGGTCCTATCATTGACGCTCCTTATGCCGAAAAGGTCAGAAGCGGCGGAGCAGCAAAAATCGATATATTTCTGGAATAACTGGAGACTGCTTGAACTGTATAGTATAATATTGGTATACCTGCTGCTTGCGCGCAATACTTACGATCAAAAAGCGAATAAAGCTGGGGGGATAGAATTGGCGAGAGTGCTGGTGGTCGATGATGAAAAAAATATCAGGAGCGGGCTGCGTGCGATAATTTCCAGGGCGGATTCGATTTTTACCGAGATTGACGAATGCTCCAACGGAGCCGATGCTTTGCACATGCTGTCACAATGCAATTACGACCTGCTCATAACGGACCTTTTGATGCCGCAGATGGACGGAATAGAGCTGGTGGCCGAAATAGAACGGCTGGGTCACAAGCCGTACATCGTGATTCTAAGCGGCCACGAAGATTTCAAATACGCCCAGAAGGCGATTAGCTACGGCGTCAAGGCTTATTTGCTGAAGCCGGTCGACCGGAAGGAGCTGCTGGATATCCTTTCGAAAGCCGAAGCGGAGATCGCCGAAAAACAAAATAACGAAGACGTGCAGGCCGGCAATCCAGCCGCCGGATTTTACGAAAACC
Source organism: Bacillota bacterium (assembly GCA_023415815.1). GTDB lineage: Bacteria > Bacillota > Clostridia > Acetivibrionales > DTU013 > JAEZJL01. Next base: position 1,264 of record JAEZJL010000312.1, read on the forward strand.
AGATAAGCCTCGTCGTGCTTAACGGGAACCTGTCAAAGGATGAGGCCGACAAAATATTGAGTATCTGCGAGCTGGACTTAAAAAATAACAGGTACGGCATAGTCGTTTTGAATTATTGCGAGACCTATGAATCCCGGGACAAACACGAAAATAATGCCGTGTTGAACTCATACCTGAAAAAGCGCCTGGCCGGAATGCATCCGAAGGGCTATTGCTTTATGGACAGCAAAGGCAACGCCGTTGCCATCGTGGGCGATAGGATTGATATAAGGGAGCTTCTGGACCCCATAGAAAAGCTGTACGGCTTCAGATATACGGCCGGGACAGCGCCGCAGGACGACGCTTCACCCTCCGGGCTTCATTCGTCCTATATCAAGGCGGAGTACGCCCTGCGCTCCAGGCTGATGAATCCTTCCGGAAGAATTGTGCATTACGGCGATATTGCCTGTACTGAAAATAAATACATATTGCCCGTGCGGCTGCTGAAAAACCTTGCGGGGATGCTGGACACCGAGAGGAAGGAAGATCTGTGCAGGCTTGTGTATCAGATTTTCGACGAGAATGTCATAGGCAAACACCCGCTGGATTATCTGGAGAAGCTCTCAAATGCGTTTAAGGATGAAATCATACAGTACCTTTCGGAATACATACCCAACAAAATAGACTTCATACAGGAGCAGGAGGACGGCTTCAGGAGCATGTATGAGTTTGCCGGTTTACAGGAGTACATTCATTATATCTGCAGCTTTATCATAAATATCAATAACGTGCTGCTTAAGATGAAAAACACCTGCAACACGGACAACGAAATAGACAAGGCGTTAAAATACGTAAAGGAAAACTACTGCAAGGACCTGACGATGGCCGAGGTCGCAAACCGCATCTGCCTCAATTACTCTTATTTTTCCCTGTTATTCAAGGGGAAGACGGGAATGAATTTTATCGATTATTTAAAAACAATCCGTATAGAGAAGGCGAAGGAGCTGCTGAAAAACACCGATTATAAGATTTATGAGATATCGGGTATGGTAGGCTATAACAATACGAAGCACTTTACAACCACATTCCGCGCGTTTACGGGAATATCTCCGAAGGAATACAGGGAAAAGATCTATTTGAATTGACATTCGGATATGAAGCGGGGCCAACCCTGCAGATTGCCTGAAACAGAGGTATGAACCATGCCGGAACGTTTAAGAAGGAGCTTGGGAAAGGTCTGTGCTTTTTTTGTACACGCATTGGACAGAATGCATCTTGCCCATAAGCTCATGCTCATTTTTTCCGTAATTCTCGGAATAACCATTCTCACCTTTGCAGGCCAGCTCATAAGCGTTGCGAACAGCTCAACGGAGCTCGCGTTTTTGAAGGATACGCGCAATACCCTTAAAGAATCCAAATATGACATAGAGAGCAAGATGGGTATCTGCGAAAGAGTGGCAAGCTCGGTAATGAGCGATTACGACATGCTGTACTATTTCAAAGGGTGGGATAAGGCGGATAAAACCACCATCTTCGATTTCAGCCTGAGTTTGAGAAAAAAGTTCGAGCAAATCAGATTCTTAAGTCCGGACGTATACCAATTCAGGCTTTTTCTGAACAATCAAAATTTCCCGGAAATAGGCTCGGATGTTTACAGCGATACCAGGGTCGACGACAGGGAAAAACTGATGGACAGCCTGTCCAAAAGCCCCAGGGGTTTTTGGATCGTAAACCAGACGGAGGACAATTTCAATACCAGTATATTGGTGCGCAGGCAGGTGGTATCCTTGTACACACTGCTGAGATACTCTCACGACGAAAACCTGGGATTCATAGAAGTAACCATGCCAGTGGAGACATTTTTCAGGTATGTGTTTACGCAGCCGGAGAACAAAAACCTGTTTACCTGCATAATAGACAACAACGACAAGATTATATACGATCCTGAAAGCGTATTTGCGCAAAAGTACCAGATCGATGGAAACAACCTCGAGCATCTGTTACGGGATAGCGATATCAAAGGGAAAAGCGGCACCCTTCCCTTGACAGTCGGCAATATACGGATGAATATGGTTTACGATTATGTGGAGAGGCTCGACTGCTCCATATGCTATATTGTCACGAACGAAAATATAACCAGCAGTCTTGAAAAAACCACGGTATTGATCGTAGCGGAGAGCCTGCTGGCCCTGTTGGTATTATCGGTATTGATATATTTCCTGACGAAAATCATTTTTAAGAAAATGAGGCTGATTATCGAATCCATGAGAAAGGTTGAGGAGGGGAGATTCGATATCAGAGTGGCCGTAACGGGACAGGATGAGATGAGCGAGATGGCCTACCATTTCAACAGGATGCTGAACAAGCTGGGGGATCTCATATCGGAGGTTATTAAAAAGCAGGAGGCCAAAAAGAATGCTGAGATACGCGCATTATTCGCACAGATCAATTCGCATTTCATCATAAACACCCTTGAAAATATCCGGATGCTGGCTGAAATCGACTGCAAATACGAAATAGCCGACGCCATCACATCACTTGGGAAGCTTCTGAGGTACGGCCTGAAATGGAACACGGAATACGCGTCCCTGAAAGAGGAAATCGGATATATTAAAAACTATATAGACCTGGTAAACATACGCTATGATTTTGTAATCAGGCTTGAAATTGAAATACCCCCCGAACTGATGGATTACAAGGTGCTGAAGGTTTCGCTGCAGCCGGTGGTGGAAAATGCGGTGCACCGCGGGATCGAGCCTCTTGCGAGGGACGGCGTCCTGAAGATAATCGCTTATGCCGAGCAGGATTACATGATTATAGAGATATCCGACAACGGCATGGGCATGGATGAAGAACGCTTAGAAGATGTAAAGAGAAGCATAAATACCGATACCTCTCTGGAAGCGCCGGGAAATAACGGAAACGGTATAGGGCTCAGGAATGTAAATGAGCGGATCCGGCTTGTGTACGGCGAAGATTACGGAATAGACATAACCAGTAAAAAGGACGCATATACGAAAGTGATCCTGAGATTGCCGGGTGTTTATATCTAATTTTAAAAAAAGGTAAAACTACAAAAAAAACGAACCTTATCAAAAATCCGTTACCTGTTTTATTACATTTCTGTGTATTATAATTTACTTGTATTGAATATTGCATGTTCCGGTCGATTCTGAATCTACTTTTCAAATTAGAAAGGTGTGCTTGCTTTGTCAGTAAATCCAGTAATCAAAAGTACGAAGTTGAAAAAAACCTCGCGAATCGGCCAGTTCGCCTCCAGATTCTGGGGACAGAGGGATCTGCAGTCCATGGCCCTGCCGGGCGTAATCTGGATGATCATTTTCAATTATATCCCCATGTATTTTATAATCATCGCCTTCATGAGGTACAGTGTCGCAAAGGGCATCCTTGGTTCAAAGTGGATGGGGCTTGCCAACTTTCAGGAGTTTTTCACGGACGACCGCTTCTGGCTGGTCATAGGAAATACGTTTGGTCTCAATATTTTAAGGCTCGTCATTGGTTTTCCCATCCCCATCATTTTTGCTATCATGCTGAACGAGCTGCTGAATTTAAGGTATAAAAGAATCGTCCAAACGATTACATATCTTCCGCATTTTTTGTCCTGGATCATCGTCGGCGGAATTATGTACAACTGGCTTTCCGATTCGGGCTTTATGACGGAGCTGCTTATAAAGCTGGGAGTACTGGCGGAGCCGGTGAATCTGATCGGTACGCCGAAGTACTTCTGGGGCATTCTGATAACGTCGGAAGTATGGAAGGAGCTGGGCTGGAATTCCATCATCTATATTGCGGCGATATCGGGCATAGACCCGAACCTGTTTGAGGCTGCGACCATTGACGGCGCAGGAAAGCTGAGAAAGATATGGCACATCACGCTTCCATCCATTAAAGGCACCGTAGCCGTGCTCCTTGTTCTCAATATAGGGTATCTGATGGGATCGAACTTTGAACAGCTGTTTGTTTTCTACAGGTCGGTGCTGTACGATGTAATCGACGTAATCGACATCTATACCTACCGGGTGGGTATCGAAAACGGAAGACTTTCATACGCGACGGCCATCGGACTGTTCAGGTCGGTTTTCGCCCTCATACTGCTTTATGCGGCGAACAGGGCTTCGAAAAAGCTTACAGACACATCACTGGTATAGCGGAGGTGATAAATATATGAATAAGATCAACAGTAATGTGGGGACCAAGGTATTTAACGTATTTAACGTAGCATTCATGTTCGCCATATGTTTTGTTACCATATACCCGATATGGTTTGTGCTCATAAATTCCCTGAATACCGGATTTGATGCGGCACAGGGCGGAATATACTGGCTGCCGCGCAAATTTACCCTGGACAACTATAAGGAGGTTTTCAGGGATAATGAAATCATCAAGGCTTTTGCCGTCTCCGTCGCGAGAACAGTCGTCGGCACGGCTACCCATGTATTCTTTACGGGAATGGTAGCCTATGCCTTCTTAAAAAAGGAGCTTTTGGGAAGAAAGCTGTACATGACCATGGGAGTAATCACAATGTTCTTTTCGGGCGGTCTGATTCCTACCTTTATTGTAATCAGGAATCTGGGCATGTTCGATAGCTTCTCCGTTTATATCTTCCCATTTTTGTTCAGCTTTTTCGACCTGATTGTATTCCAGGCATTTTTCCGCACTGTCCCCGATGCACTTGAAGAATCTGCAAAAATCGACGGGGCGAATTCCTTTACCATATTTGTCAAAATCATAATGCCGGTGTCCAAAGCGGTATTTGCAACGATTTTACTCTTTAACGGAGTGTTCAACTGGAATGACTTCTTCTCAGGCGTTATTTATATCAACAACGAAGACCTGCATCCCATACAGACCTATCTGTATAAAATGATTGTCACCTCGGAGTCGAGCAAGGCGTCCGTTCTGTCAGGAGGGGTAGGCGTGAGCAATTTTACGTCGACGTCCCTTCAAATGGCGACCATGTTTGTCACTACCGTGCCAATCGTATGCGTGTATCCGTTTTTGCAGAAGCACTTTGTAAAAGGAATGCTGCTGGGATCGGTAAAAGAATAGGT
>JAEZJL010000333.1 GCA_023415815.1 Bacillota bacterium
CACCAGCGTGTCCCTTGCATGGGAGGCCTCGACGGACGATATCAAGGTAAAGGGTTATTATGTTTACTGCAACGGAATAAAAATAGCCGAAACCACGAGAAAGACCTATACGGCCAAAACCTCAAAAGGCCTCGGAATATATGTTTATACCGTCAGGGCATACGACCAGTCCGGCAACCTGTCGGACAGCAGCAAGGCGGTCACGGTGATTCAAGGGCCGTAGGCTTCGGATTACTGCAAAAAGCAGGCAGGGATTACTCCGCCTGCTTCTTTTGCAATTTCCGAGGGCCGAAATGAGCGGGAGCCCGGGTATTCTATATATCGGCAGGTAGTAAAATAATAAAATAAGACGGATATTCTTGAAAGAATAAATCCGGATTTTGTCACAAAAGCGTACCCCCTGTGATTATAGATGGGAATATCATACAGACCGCCCTTCTTATAAGTTTTTGTTATGGGTTTATCATAAATAAGTATTTCACTTTTTTGAACGGCGACATTAAAATGATTTTTGTTGAGCCGTTCTATTTTTTTGCAAAGGCCGGAGCTTTAAATTTATTAAGAGAGGGTGTTGGGATCTTGAAAAAACGCAGACTAGTTACTATTCTCGGGCTGTTGTTGTGTTTTGCAATTATGACCGCTTCCTGTGGGAATTCATCGGATGTAAACACCAATGCGGCTACTGCCGGCGCGCCGGCGTCAAGTGCGTCTCCGACGGCGGAAACGGCGGCGGGAGGCGGCGGGCCGGTGACGATCAAGGCTGTCGCCACCACCGGAGGCAGCGGAAAATCGCTCGCGGGTACGATTAAAACCTTCAATGAAGCCTTTGCCGGGAAAATCAACCTTCAAGTCGATATGATCGCGCATGAATCGCTCCTTGAAACGATGATGCTGCAGTTCGTTTCCGGCTCGGCCTCCTATGATCTGCTCAGCACAGTGTGGGTGCCCGCAACCAAGGGCTACATGGAGCCGCTCAACAGCTATCTGGACCGCGACGGAATTGACGCCGTCAGCCTTTTCGGCAAGGGCGTGATGACCGATGCGACGCAGGACGGCACTTTCCGCGTCCTACCTTACCGCAACCAATGCTACATTGTTTTTTACAGAGAAGACCTGTTTAAGGAGGCCAACCTCAATCCGCCGACTACCATGGAGGAGTATCTTGACTGCGCAAGGAAGTTGACTGTGCGCAACTCCGACGGCTCGGTGAAACGCTACGGATGCGCGTTGAAAATGCAGTCTCCGACCTGGACGACCGAGACCTTCTCCGTCTTCTTCATGCCGCTGGGCGGTTTCTTCCTGACGGAGGACCTCAAGCACGCCAGCCCCACATTGACGAGCCAGCTTTCCTACGACGTCATGAAAACGCTGAAGACGCTGCAGGATGAGAAGCTTTGCCCGGACCCGCTCTCCTTTACCTATGACGACAACGTCGTAGGCATGCAGACCGACCTGATCGCGCTGTCCATTGAAAGCTCGGCGCGGACATCGCTGATGGAGGACCCGGAGAAATCAAAGGTTGTCGGCAAGTTTAACTATGCCTATATCAAGCCTCAGCAGATCGGCAACCAGCCAAGCTCCAACTACAGTCCGATCTGGTGCCTTGGTATTGATAAAAACAGCAAGCATAAGGACGAGGCGTGGGAATTCATAAAGTGGGCGACCAGTCTTGACCAGCAAAAATACATGGCGAAGGAGTTCGCCAACGGACCCTCCATTCTATCCATCTATGACGACCCTGAATATCAGAAGTCCGATAAGGGCGCTCTGGCGACAAAGGAAGTCCTCCAGGTGCTGCCCAGGGACTTTGTGCCGGTATTGCAGACCGCCGAAATCCAGCAGGTCATTCACGATCAGCTGCAGAACTACATGCTTGGCAGTCAGGATGAAGTAACCACGGGAAAGAATATGTACGACAAAATCGAGGCGATTTTGACCGCGTCCTGATTCTCCCGATGATGTAAACCATGAAATTCAGCCGGAATTTGTTTATTTATGACACAAACGTATTTGAAAGAGAGGTAACAGAATGGGCAGAACGATTAAAGTTGACGTGGCAGTATTCGGCAGCGGCCCCGCGGGCGTGGGCGCGGCCCTGGCCGCCGCGCGAACCGGAGCCAGGACGATGCTCGTGGAAAAAATGGGCGCACTCGGCGGACAGATGACCTCCGGTCTGGTGACCGGCATGCACGGCTACCGCATCCATAAGCACGGGGTAGGCTCGGGCGCATACTGGGCGTTTGATCACCATACAAAACAGGTGGTTGGAGGCATTGCCGAGGAAATGGTACAGAGACTTAAGAAAAAAAATGCCGCTTTCTTTGACGCGGAGGGACCGAACAACAGGGTGGAATTCGACCCGGAAGCGTTAAAGTCCACACTGTTTGAAATGATGACGGAAGCGAACGTGGAGCTGATGCTTGACAGCTTCGCTTTCGGCACGGTAATGGAAAACGGTCATATCAAAGCGGTGCGTATCGCCAACAAGAACGGCGAGGAGCTGATAGAAGCAAAGCAATATGTGGACGCCACGGCCGACGGCGATATCGCCGCCTGGGCAGGAGCCCCCTATGAAATCGGGAGAGCCGAGGACGGAAGGACAATGCCGATTACCTTATACATCAAGCTGGGCGGCGTCAACCTCCAGAAAACGCTTGATTATCTTAAGGAGCACCCCAAGGATTTACATAACGGGACAGGCGCCGACTGGCAGAAAATTGCCGATATCGGCGGTCCGCTTGAGATAGTGGGATTCCGTTCCAAAATACAGGAAGCGTTTAAGAACAACGATTATCCAACTCCGATCGGAGCAAAGTACGGATTCCCCTATCCGATATTCTTCCTTGAACCCAGTTTTCTGCCAAAAGGACAGACAAAGCTGCTTGTGGATATGGCGTACGGGATCGACAGCTCCGACGCCGCCGAGCTGACAAAGGCGGAGATCCATGTGAGGCAGGTACAGGCCCCCGCGGTCGCGAATTTCGCTAAAAAATACCTTCCGGGCTTCGAGGACAGCTATCTGATGGAGACAGCTTCTTTGATAGGCACCCGCGAATCCAGGCGTATCATGGGAGATTATGTGCTGAATGAGGACGACATCCTGAATAACCGGAGATTCCCGGATGTCGTGGCAAGGTGCGGCCGCGCGATGAACGTCCACAGCCCGACCGGCGGAAAGCTGGACGAGGACAGGGGCGGACAGTACTGGATCGAAGCGGAGGACCCAAAGGGATACGATATTCCCCTGCGCTGCCTGATCCCTCAGAAGGTGGATAACCTTTTCGTCAGCGGCAGGTGCATCTCCGTGACCCACATGGCTCTCGGCTCTACGCGCGGCATGCCCGTGTGCATGGCGACAGGCGAGGCGGCGGGCACCGCGGCAGCCCTGTGCTCGATCGGCTCGGTGGACGGCAGGACCCTCGACATTAAAAAACTCCAGGGCGCCTTGCTTGGAAACAAGGTAATTCTTGAATAGCAATTCTTGCAGAGGGGGGACAGTGATGCGCTTTTATCGCGAAAGCGCGGAGCTGTCCCTCCGTTATTTATTTCAACCGTCGTTTTCGGACGGCATATCACTGCTTTCGAAACTTTGAAGGAAGGATTTTTTTACTACGCTGATGAAATCCTTCGCTACTGTCGATAGCGTATTTCCTTTTTTATACGCGCCAACATAGAAGCGGGTAGTATTTTCAGCCATGATCCTGTAATAGGCCGGATTTTTGTTGGAGTTTGTATTTTTGACCAGTATTTCCGGGACAAATCCGACTCCCATCCCCGTGGCGATAAGGGCGTTCATCGTATCCCAGTTCGTTGTCTCGAATACGATATTCGGCATGAAGCCCGCTTCGCTGCAGAGGCGCATGCCCATGCTCGTGAATTTCTGCATTCTTGTAAAAAATATGAAGGGCTCTTTTTTTACCAGCTTCAGGTCGATGAAAGGAATTCCGTTTGAAAGCGCGGGAGTCATTTGCTCGTTGAGGATATTGTTTTTTGCTATGGCGAACAGGATTTGCTCCTGATAGATGACTTTATACTCCAGCTCCTTGTGAAAGACAGGCAGCGGAGTCATGCAGAAGTCCAGCTTGTCGTTGACGGTATCCTCCTCAAGCAGGTAGGAGTCCTTCTCCTTTATATCCAGAGTGACGGCGGGATACTGCTGCCGGAAGGTAGGGATGATCCTGGGCAGAAAATGGTTGCTGTAAAACGGGGAGATCCCGACCCTCAAATGTCCCTCCTTGGTGTTGATTATATTGGACATTTTGGTTTTCAAATTGGCGCTCATATTGATTATCTTGATGCCGTCCTCGACGAACAGCTCTCCGGCGGGAGTCAGTCTGACCTTGTTGTTCTCCCGTGTAAACAGGGTGACGTTGAGGTCCTTTTCGAGTCTCCGGATGGATTGGCTCAAGGCTGGCTGACTGATAAATAACTGCTCTGCAGCCTTTGAAAAGTTCAGTTCTTTAGCAATGGCAACGACATATTGGATATCACGCAGCTGCAAATCCTGTACCCCCCATCCATAAGTTTTTGTTATAGGTTCATTATAAATAAGTATTTCACTTTTTACTATATCAACAGTAAAATAAAATATGTAATCTGCAGATATTACAATACTCTTCAAATAATTATATTTACCGGAGCCACAGGGGAAGGATGTGATTTTTTTGTATTTAAAAGCCCGTGTCGGTCTGATTTTTTCCAACCCAAAAGACGGCTGCCCAGATATGGAACGAAATTGACGTCCGATACGGCGTGAGGGATCCGTTACGCCATACCCGTTTGAACTGAATAAGGAAGAAAGACGTACTATCAAACCGGAAACTCTCCTACGTTGCAGTTTAAAGCACCAGTGCTGCGCGGTTATATTATTAATTTTAATTATAGCAAAATATCAAGCAAAGGTTTTCCGTTATCATTTAAAAACAGGCCTGAATAACAATTTATATAATAAGGAGTGTTAAAATGATGAAAAAACGTATGTCGGCAATCAGTATTCTTCTACTGCTGTGTGTTTCTCTCTTATTCACCTCATGCGGTCAGTCGGCCGCTCCGGGCAATGACGCAGGCGCCTCCTCAGGTTCGCAGGCTGTAGCTTCCCAGGCTTCAAGCGATTCAGCGGCGACAGCGGCAGGCGGCGGACAGGAGACAGTCATAAAACTGGTATGCAGCACCGGCGGCAGCGGCAAATCGCTTGCAGGCTCGGTTGAATCCTTCAATAAAGCTTTCGCGGGCAAGATAAAGGTGGAAACCGACATGATCGCCCAGGAGTCGCTCCTGGAAACGATGATGCTGCAGTTCATTTCCGGTGCGGCCACCTACGACCTGCTCAGCACTCTCTGGATACCCGCCACAAGGCCCAGCATGGCGCCTTTGAACGACTATCTGAAACGCGACGGAATTGATGTCGACGCCCTATATGGAGCGGGAGTCATGGCCGACTCCATTCAGGACGGGACATATCGATGCATCCCGTACCGCAGCCAATGCTTCCCTATTTTTTACAGGACCGATCTATTCAAAGAAGCCGGACTGAATCCGCCGGCCGATATGAAGGAATATCTTGATTGCGCGCGAAAGCTGACCAAACGCAACGCAGACGGCTCTATTGCGCGTTACGGCACTTCGCTCCAGATGCAGTCGCCGTATTGGACGGTCCAGACCTTTGCCGTGTTTTTCATGCCCATGGGAGGTTATTTCCTCACGGAAGACCTGAAGCACGCCAGTCCCACCCTGACAAGCCAGCTCTCCTACGACGTCATGAACTTCCTCAAGACGCTGCAGGACGAAGGACTCTGCCCGAATCCGCTATCCTTCACGTATGACGACAACGTCGTCGGTTTGCAGACAGACCAGATAGCCTTCTGTAACGAAAGCTCAGCGCGTTCGTCACTGATGGAGGACCCGGCGAAATCGAAGGTAGTGGGCAAGTTCGGCTACGCCACCTTGAAAGAGACCAAGCTTGGTGAACAGCCAATGTCCAACTTCGCCTCCATCTGGTTCCTCGGAATCGACGCGAGCAGCAAGCATAAGGACGAGGCGTGGGAGTTTGTGAAATGGGCTACCAGCGTTGAGCAGCAAGAGTACATGGCATATGAATACAGCAACGGCCCCACGGTCCTTTCCATCTATGACGACCCGAAATACCAGGAGTTCAATACGAGCGCACTGGCGACAAAGGATCTGCTCCAGGTCATGCCCAGGGATTTCCTGCCCGTATCCCGGACATCGGAGCTCCAGATGGTCATTCATGAGGAGCTGCAGAACTTTATGCTAGGGAAGCAGGATGAAAAGAAAGCGGGGAAAAACATGTACGACAGGATTGAAGCAGTTATGTCCCAAGGCTGATGAAAGAGGTAGATACCGCTTATGAAGATAGTTGATAACTTTTCCCCAAAACTCATAACGCCCTCAACGGCAAAGAAGATCCGCCCGTACATATGGATCGGCCCGGTTGTGCTTGTGCTGTTCGGCTTGCTCATCTATCCCTGGGCATGGTGCTTCTGGCTGAGCTTCCAGTCCTGGTCGCCTCTGAAGCAGGCAAATCCCGTATTTGTCGGATTCGCCAATTATATCTCCGTTTTTACCGATAAGATTTTCTTTGCTTCGATCATGAACACCCTGGTATTGATGGTGACCTCCGTTGGAATATCGTTTATCCTCGGGTTTGCAATCGCCCTTCTGCTGACAAAGATTGAAAAGAACCGAAGCCTGGTATTTGTGCTTTTACTGATTCCCATGATGCTGCCGCAGTCCATGGTCGGACTGATGTGGAAATTCTTTTATCATACGGAATACGGGCTGCTGAACTGGATACTCAGAGAGCTCGGAGGGACGCCCGTCGGATGGCTGGCCGACCCGAAATATGCGCTGTTGAGCGTCATCATCATTGAGGTATGGATAAATACGCCGTTTGTAATCATGATCCTGTTTGCCGGGCTTCAATCCATTTCCATCGATCCATATGAAGCCGCGCTGATAGACGGGGCGAATTCCGTCAAACGCTTCTGGCACATCACCCTTCCGATGATAAAGCCCCTTATCGTCATCGTGCTGCTCTTTAGGCTGATGCACGCCATAAGGGCATTCGACACCGTGTATTCGTTATTCAGGTCCGGGGGCCCCGGCCGCAGCGCACAGGTAATGGGAGTTTACCTGTACGAGACATACAGGGTGACCTGGCAGCTCGGACTGTCTTCAGCTATTTCGGTCATCCTTCTGCTGCTGACATTTACGCTTACCCTCGGATTCTCCGTTTCGATGGTCCGGAAGATGAATTAGCTTTCCCGTGAAGACAAAACCGGAGCAAGGATCAATTTATAGCGAAAAGGATTTGATTGCGTGAAGAAACAAGTAAAACGGTCTATTTTAAGAAAAGTACTTTTTATCAGCGTGCTGACCATCGCCGTTATAAATATCATCCCGATCATCTGGGTGGTTTTGACCTCGATAAAGCCCCCCATCCATACCTTTAAGATTCCGCCCGAATTCATTTTCAAGCCCACGACGGAGGGCTACAGGATGCTGTTTTTCGAATCCCAGCATTCCATCGGGATCAATGTCTTCAAATCGCTGAAAAACAGCGTGATCATCGCTGTGATCAGCACGGCGGTCACCTTGTTTATCGGCAGCTTTGCCGCCTTCAGCCTGGTGAATTTCCACTTTAAATTCAGGAAAACCATATCCTTTGCTATCCTGGCGACAAGGATGCTTCCTCCTATCGGGACTATCGTCCCGTTTTTCCTGCTGATCAACTCGCTCGGCATACTCGACACGCACATCGCATTGATAATGGCATATACGGCGCTTAACCTCCCGCTCACCGTCTGGATGCTGCGCGGGTTCATGGCCGATATTCCGTCTTCGTTGATAGACGCCGCTCTGATTGACGGGTGTACGTATTTCATGCTTATGGGCAGGGTCTACGTGCCGGTGATATTGCCGGGGCTTGTTTCAACAGGCGTTTTCTCGTTCCTGCTTTCGTGGAATGATTTCGCCATTGCCATGGCGCTCACACAGTCAAATGCCAGGACGCTTCCCTTGCTGGCAATGTCTTTCATCACCGAGGAGGGTATCCTGTGGGGACCGATGGCGGGCGCCATTACCATGACGATTATTCCTCCGATCATTTTTGTGGTCCTGACGCACCGCGGGCTCGCAAAGGGGCTTACCTTCGGCGCTGTAAAGGAATGAGGCATCGGGACATGGGCTTTGAATTCTAAAAGCATATGAAACAAGAAAGGAAACAAAGCAATGGGAAGAACAATTAGAGCTGATGTCGCCGTATTCGGCGGGGGACCGGCAGGTATCGGCGCGGCGCTGGCGGCTGCGCGCGCCGGAGCCAAAACCATCCTGGTGGAGAAGCTGGGGTCTCTGGGCGGTCAGATGACCAACGGAATGGTAACCAGCCTCCACGGGTTCCGCACGCATATAAAAGGAAGCGGCGCAGGTTCCGCAGGCGCATATCTTGCGGTCGATCATAAAACCAGGCTGGTCCTGGGCGGCATTCCGGTGGAGATCGTCTCGAGGCTGCGGGAAAGAGGCGCAACGGTTTTGAAGGGAGAGGGTCCCGCCATGAGGACGGAATTCGACCCCGAGCTCATGAAGCCCTTGCTGTTCGAAATGATGGAGGAGGCGGGCGTCGAGCTCCTGATGGACAGCTTCGCCTTCGGAACCGTCATGGACAGTGAAAGGATTAAAGCTGTACGCGTCGCGAACAAAAACGGCGAAGAGTTGATTGAGGCCGGCCAGTTTATTGACGCTACCGCCGACGGGGACATTTCCGCATGGGCGGGCGCTCCTTTTGAAATAGGGCAGGCGGAGGACGGCAGATGCATGTCCGTCACCCTCTATATGAAGCTGGGCGGGACGGATCTGCAGAAGGTCCTCGACTATTTGAAAGAAAATCCCGCCGAGCTGCACAACGGGACCGCTGCCGGATGGCAGCAGGTTTACGACAGTAATGGCCCCTTAACCCTGACCGGATATCCGTCGCTGATCCGGAAGGCGTTTGAAAACGGGGATTATCCTGCGATTATGGGATCAAAGTACGAGCCTCCCTATCCTATCTTCAGCGTGTGCAACAGCTACCTTCCGAAGGGACAGACGCACCTGCTTGCAGATATGGCATACGGAATTAACTGCGCCGACGCCGCGGACCTGAGCAGGGCAGAGGTCCATCTGCGCATGGTGCAGGCGCCCGCCGTCATGAGATTTGTGAAAAAGTATCTGCCCGGCTTTGAAAACAGCTATCTTATGGAAACCGCTTCGCTGATCGGCACCCGCGAGTCGAGACGCATAACGGGCGAATACGTGCTGACCGAGGAAGATGTCCTGGGCAACCGGAGATTCCCTGACGCCGTGGCAAGGTGCGGCCGCGCGATGAATGTCCACAGCGTAACGGGCGGACGGCCGGGAGAAGAACGGGGAGGGCAGAAATGGGTCGAGCCCGAAAACCCCCAGGGCTTCGATATTCCGCTGCGCTGCCTGATACCTCAAAAGGTGAAGAACCTTTTCACGAGCGGCAGATGCATTTCCGTGACCCATATGGCGCTGGGGTCGGTGCGCGGAATGCCCGTTTGCACGGCGACGGGAGAGGCGGCCGGCACAGCGGCGGCGCTGTGCTGCATCGGAAGGGTCGAGCCGGGGATGCTTGACGTAGGCAAGCTGCAGGAGGCATTACGGGCGAACAATGTAGTGCTTGAATAGCTTTTCGGTTCTATGTAAGTCTGCATGATTTATACATTAAAGAAAGGTTGGGATCAATTTGGGAAGAACAATTAAAGTTGACGTAGCCGTATTCGGCGGAGGACCGGCAGGTGTGGGCGCGGCGCTGGCTGCGGCGCGCGCCGGAGCCAAGACCATTCTGGTGGAAAAGCTGGGCGCGCTCGGCGGACAGATGACCAGCGGGATGGTAACCAGCCTCCACGGATTCCGTACGCATATCAATGCGAATTTCACCGGTTCCGCCGGGGTGTATCTTGCGGTTGACCATAAAACGAGGCAGGTCCTCGGCGGCATTCCGGTAGAAATCGTATCAAAGCTGCGGGAGAGAGGCGGAGCGGCTTTGAAGGGCGAGGGTCCCGCCATGAGGACGGAATTTGACCCGGAGGTCATGAAGCCCTTGCTCTTCGAGCTGATGGAGGAAGCGGGCGTCCAGCTCCTGATGGACAGCTTCGCCTTTGGGACCGTAATGGAAGGCGAAAGGATCAAAGCTGTGCGCGTCGCAAACAAAAACGGCGAGGAGCTGATAGAAGCCCGGCAGTTTGTCGATGCGACCGCCGACGGCGATATCTCCGCATGGGCCGGCGCTCCGTTCGAAAAGGGGAGGGCCGAGGACGGCAGGTGCATGCCCGTATCCCTTTATATGAGGGTGGGGAATATGGACCTCCAGAAGGTTCTCGACTATTTGAAGGAAAATCCCGGAGATCTTCACAACGGGACCGTCGATGGCTGGCAGCAGGTCTATGACAGCAGCTCCCCCGTGGATCTGATCGGTTTTCCGTCGGTGATACAGAAGGCGTTTAAAAACGGAGAGTATCCCATGCTGATGGGTTCGATGTTCGAATATCCGTACCCGATCTTCAGCGTATGCACCAGCTATCTTCCGAAGGGACAGACGCACCTGCTGATCGATATGGCGTACGGGGTTGACTGCGCCGACGCCGAAAGCCTGAGCAAGGCGGAAGTCCACCTGCGCATGGTACAGTCGCCGGCGATAATGAAGTTTGTGAAGAAGTATCTGCCCGGCTTTGAAAACAGCTACCTGATGGAGACGGCTTCGCTGATCGGCACACGCGAGTCGAGGCGCATCATGGGCGAATATGTGATCCGGGAGGAAGACGTGCTGTCCAACAGGGAATTCCCGGATGTCGTGGCAAGATGCGGACGCGCGATGAATGTCCACAGCGTAACCGGAGGAAAGCATGGTGAAAAAAGGGGTGGCCAGAAATGGGTCGAGCCGGAAAAGCCGCTGGGATACGACATCCCCCTGCGCAGCCTTATACCGCTGAAGGTGAAGAACCTATTTACTAGCGGCAGGTGTATATCGGTAACCCAGATGGTGCTGGGCTCCACAAGGGGCATGGCGGTTTGCATGGCGACGGGAGAGGCGGCCGGCACGGCTGCGGCGGTGTGTTCCGCTGATGGGATCGACCCCAGGGCGCTGGATGTTAAAAAGCTGCAGGATGTACTGCGCGCTAACAACGTAATGCTGAAATAGTTTGCTTATCTGTTATTCATTTTCATGAAAGGTTGGGATGTATTTGGGAAGAACAATTAAGGCTGACGTAGCCGTATTCGGAAGCGGGCCTGCGGGCATATGCGCGGCTCTGGCCGCGGCGCGCGCCGGAGCGAAGACGATATTGGTGGAAAAGCTGGGCACGCTAGGCGGGCAGATGACCAGCGGACTGGTGACCGGGCTGCACGGATATCGGACCCATGTAAACGGAATGCGGGACGGAGCTTACCTGGCGCTCGATCATGAGACCAGGCAGAATGTCCGGGGCATTGCGGAAGAAATCGTAGACAGGCTGCGCGCAAAAAACGCCGCATACCTGGAGAAAAACAGCCCCAGTATGCGTGTGGAATGCGATCCCGAGGTTTTGAAGGTCATCCTTTTCGAAATGGCGGAGGAGGCCGGCGTGGAGTTGCTGCTGGACAGCTTTGCGTTTGGGACGGTTATGGAAGGCCGGAGAATCAAGGCTGTACGCGTCGCGAATAAAAACGGCGAGGAGCTGATAGAAGCCCGACAGTTTGTCGATGCGACCGCCGACGGCGATATCGCCGCGTGGTCGAACGCGCCTTTTGAAATCGGCCGGGGTGAGGACGGCAGGTGCATGCCCCTCTCTCTGTATTTGAAATTCGGAGGGGTGGACCTGCAAAAGGTGCTGGATTATCTGAAGGAGCATCCCGATGAGCTGCACAACGGAAAGGTCGAAAGGTGGCAGGAAATATACGACAAGGATGGCCCTCTTGATGTGGCGGGCTTCCGGGCGCTAATACAGAAGGCGTTTAAAAACGGCGATTATACTATCCCGATCGGAGCGAAATATGGCTTCCCATACCCTATATTCTTCATTTCGCACAGCTACCTGCCCAAAGGCCAGACCAAGCTGCTGATCGACATGGCATACGGAATCAACTGCGCCGACGCCGACGATCTGAACAGGGCGGAAATCCACCTGCGCATGGTTCAGGCGCCCACCATTGCAAAATTCGTTAAGAAATACATTCCTGGCTTTGAAAACAGCTATCTTACGGAAACCGCTCCATTGATCGGCACCCGCGAGTCAAGGCGCATCATGGGCGAGTATGTACTTGATGAAAAGGACGTCCTCGACAACCGGAAATTCCCCGACGCCGTGGCAAGGTGCGGCCGTGCAATGAACGTTCACAGTGTGACCGGAGGACAGCTGGATGAGGAACGGGGCGGCCAGAAATGGGTCGAGCCGGAAAACCCGCAGGGGTATGACATCCCTCTGCGCTGCCTGATTCCGCAGAAGGTCGATAACCTTTTTGTCAGCGGCAGGTGCATCTCCGTCACGCATATGGTGCTCGGTTCCGTGCGCGGAATGCCTGTGTGCATGGCGACGGGAGAGGCGGCCGGAACGGCGGCGGCGCTGTGCTCCGGCAAAAAGATCGATCCCAGGAGTATCGATGTAAAAGAGCTGCAGGACATCTTGCGTGCGCACAACGTAATGATCGACTGAGCTTCCCGGACAGGGGGCGGTTCTCGCCGGAAATCGGAAGGAATAGCGCGGCCGGGGCAATTTACCCTTACAGGAGGCGGTTCTTCGGCCGGATAGGAAAACCAATAGCGTGATAAGAGTGGTTCGTGTGAAAACAATTTGTATATACCGGGTATTTATAAGACATGTTTTCATCCTTTCACCTGTGAAAGCTGATTGTAAAAGAACAGGCGACGTGCTTTTTATGTTGCCTGTTCTTTTATGACCGGGAGGGGAGACATACGGAATATCCGGCAAGGAGGAATGAGCATGCAGTATAATAATCTGGCAGGAACAAGCCTGAAGGTATCCGTGCTTTGCCTGGGGACCATGATGTTCGGCGGGCAGACGGATGAAGCCGAAAGCCTTCGGATCATGGACTGCGCATATGAAAACGGCATAAATTTTTTTGACACCGCCAACATGTACAGCCAGGGCGAAAGCGAGAAAATCGTGGGCAAGGGCCTTAAGGGCAGGCGCGGCGGGATCATTCTCGCGACCAAGGTGCGCGGGCAGATGGGCAAAGACCCGAACGATTCGGGGCTGAGCCGCCGCAACATCCTTTCCGCCGCTGACGCCAGCCTGAAGCGGCTGGATACCGACTATATCGACATCTACTATATGCATATGCCGGATTACGAGACCTCTGTCGAGGAATCGCTGGAGGCGATGTCCTCCCTGGTAAAAGCGGGAAAGGTCCGTTATATCGGCGTCAGCAACTTTGCAGCGTGGCAGATAGCCGATATGCTGGCTATCTGCGATAAACGGAATTACATACCTCCGATCATCACCCAGAATGTCTACAACCTTATCACACGGGGCGTTGAAACCGAGCTCGTCCCTTTTCTTAAGGCGCATAACGTGGGGCTGGCAATCTACAATCCTATCGCCGGAGGGCTGCTCGCAGGCAAGCATAAGCCGGGAAAGCCTGCGGAGAATACTCGTTTTTCCAACAATCAGCTGTATTATAACCGGTACTGGAATGACGAAAACTTTGCCGCCATAGAAAAGCTCGCCGATATTGCCGCCGGGCAGGGCCTGACGATCTTGCAGCTCGCGCTGAAGTGGTGCGCCGCACAGAAGGCCGTGACAAGCATTATCACCGGCGTGAGCCGTCTCCCGCAGATCGAGCAGAATACCGCGTCGGTCGGGGGAGAGCCGCTGGATGCCGGGACACTTGCGAAATGCGACGAGGTATGGCTCTCGCTGGCAGGCACCCGCTTCGGGTACAGCCGATAGGCAGGATATGCAAATGGATAATATCAGGGAGCTAAGTATTGCTGTCCTATCTGTTTGAATGCCGGAATTTGATTATATTAATGAGAAAAAAACTCTAAGCCGGATGTAGTGGGATCATTTTCCAGTGAGGTACCGCTGCCCGAACATGATAT
>JAEZJL010000370.1 GCA_023415815.1 Bacillota bacterium
GCACAAGCCTGTAGCTCAGGTCCCGGCAATTCAGGAAAATCGCATGGCCGGCCTTGCCCATGGCCGAGGCAAACTGGTCCATTATGCCGCAGTTGACGCCGGCGTAATTGTTCTCGGCCCTCTGGCAGAGCAGCGCCATTTCGACCATATCCAGGGGCTCTTCCCTGCCCTCCGCAGCCAGCCCGAGCGAGGCAAGCGCAATCGCCGTTGCGACCTCGATTGCCGCAGAAGAGGACAGCCCGGCTCCCAGGGGCACCGTATCGTGATACAGCAAATCACAGCCCGTCAAGTGGTATCCCACCTTCCGGAGCTCGTCGGCGACTCCCAACTGGTAATTTCCCCATTTGATCCCTTTGTATTCCTCGAGCCTGTCCAGGGAAGCCTCCACCATGATTTTGAGGTCAGTAGCAATGAGACGGAGCGTCCTGTCCGTCCTCGGCCTTGCGAGCACCGTGGAGCTGACCGTCAGGGCCGCCGGGAACACAAAGCCTCCGTTGTAGTCGGTATGCTCCCCTATCAGATTGACCCTTCCCGGAGAGGAAAAAACCCTTACGCCTTCGTCCGTGCCGCCGAAATAGCCGGTAAAAGCCTTCATCAACTCGCTGATATCCATATTATTTTTCACAACCTTATCTCTTAAATTTAATCCCTGAGCTCCGCTTTTGCAGAACTGTCCCCGTCAAATCTCTGCTTTTGCAGAACTGTCCCGCCGGTTTTTCCGCAAACATGATCCGTAATTCACACTTCTGCAGAACTGTCCCCCGTCCGGAAGCGGCTACAGACCGGTGAATCTCCTGTGTGCCTCCCTGAGCTCCCGCGCCTTTTCTTCTGGCCTTGTCGGGTTGGCGTGGGCCCATGCGCCGGTTTCGCTTGAGGCGTTGAACTTCTGCTTTTCGGCCGAACGCATCGGAGGGAAAAACTCTATGTGGAAATGGTAATAGCTGCTCACATCGCCGCTGTTAACGGGCTCCTGGTGCATGCACATCATGTAAGGGAAGGGGAAGCCGAAAAGGCTGTCCAGCGTACCGGTGGTTTCCTTCAAGGCCTTTGCCAGATTGTGCCTTTCGCGCTCGCCGAACTGCGTAAGGTTTTGCTTGTGGGCCTTGGAAGCAATGTACATTCCGTATGGGTATTCCGTGAAGAATGGCAAAAAGACGACGAAATCCTCGTTCTCGAAAATTATTCTTTCTCCGTGCTTCGTCTCATCCTCTACCATATCGCAGACAAGGCAGGTTTTCCTGTCGTTATAGTGCTCCTTGCAAGCCTCAAGCTCCAGCTCCAGCTTTTTGGGCACAAACGGATAAGCGTATATCTGCCCGTGCGGGTGCGGCATTGTAACTCCCACCAGCTCTCCCCTGTTTTCAAATATGAAAATATACTTTACCCTCTCGTCCTTCCGCAGCTCGGTGAACCGCGAAGTCCAGAGGTCGATAAGCTTTTCGATATGGGGAACGGGAAGCTCGTGAAGCGACGCGTTGTGCTTGGGGGAATAAAGTATCACCTCGCACTTGCCGTAAGCCTCTGCCATTTTATATAAATCCGTGGCAACATCGTCCGGAGCGGGAGGGGTCGGCGACAGCGCGGGAAAATCGTTGTCGTATTTATATACCTCGTAGTCTTCGGGCACCCTCCCCGAGCCGGGACAGAAGGGACACCAGTTCTTCGGCATCTGCGGCCTGTCCTGCCTGTGGGAGGCAATCATGACCCAGTCTCTGATCAGCGGATGCCACCTTAATTCAGCCATAAAATCACACCTCCGTATTTTGAGCCAATAGTATCGTCCGGTTTAATTTTACCTTATTATACGGCAAAGTACATGACCGTATGTTATAAAAACATGATATAATGTTATATAACCTGTTTAGTTTGAGTGGAGGATGACTTCTGCCGTGCTTGAGAAAATTTATATCAAAGGCCCGAATCACACGGATTTGAACATGTACAGATGTGGTATTGAGGACTGCGCGGGAGGTCACTCCTGGGGACCTGCCGTCAGGGATCACTATATCGTCCATTACATCCTCGGCGGAAAGGGAATTTACCAGATAAACGGCTGCACTTACGAGCTGAAAAAGGGCGACGGCTTTCTCATCCGGCCCGGCGCGGTCGTTTTCTATCAGGCCGACGGAAGGGAGCCCTGGAGCTACGGGTGGGTCGGCTTTCACGGGCTCAAAGCCGAGGCGTACCTCAAGCAGGCGGGGCTAGACGAAAAAAATCCGGTGTTCAAATATGACAGGGACGGCTTCTTAAAGGACTGCCTGCTTCGCATGATCGGTACGAAGGAGCTTGCGAAGAGCAGGGATATGAGGCTGCTCGGCCTGCTGTACGAATTCCTGTCACAGCTGATAGAGTCGGCCGGCAGCCGGTTCGGCGAAAAGAGCGGCGACAGGAAGGAGGAATACATCAAAAAGGCAGTCGATTATGTGAGGATGAATTACTCAAGAAAAACCGGCATTTCGGAGATCGCCCGCAGCATAGGCCTTGACCGGAGCTACATGTATTCCCTTTTCATTGAGTATCTGAATATGTCGCCCCAGGAATTCCTCATCAATTTCCGCGTCGAAAAGGCCTGCGAGCTGATGCGCGGCGAGGCCCTCTCAATAAGCGAGATTTCAAGATCCGTAGGCTACGGGGACCCGCTGGTTTTCTCCAAAGCCTTCAAGAAGGTAAAAGGGACGGCGCCCAGGGAGTACAGGAAGGGGCTGCAATAAAGTGCCGGAAGTCAAAGAGACAACAGTGGGCCATCCTGCCGCCAGGGACATATGGAATACAAAAACAGCAGGAGCGGTATCATCGCCTCTGCTGTTTATTATTATCATTACTCTGTGCTGAATGAATACGAAAGGGTATCTTTTATGCTGTCATACCAGCCCTGCCCTGTGTCATACAGTATATCGTCAAAAGCCATGCCCTTAGCCATCAGAATATCCCGGCAGGCGCCGGCCATGATGTGGCCTTCGAGTCCTGTCTGTCCTCCCCGCTCAAAGAGAGAAAAGCAATAGTCGAGCGTGTTGTCGCCGTAACAGACCAGCGTACGATATTCGATAGGATGCGCATCCATATATGCTTTGGGATCAGACGTCGGGGCAGGCGGCGAGCAGATTTTCCCTATCAGCCCGGCGATCTCACTGCCCATATCCAGCTTTCCGGCAGAAATAGCCTGCTCATAGCATGAAATCATATGCGCCTGAATGTATCTCTGCGTGTCCATGGCAGTCTCTGCAATCTCTTTCGGAAACTTTTCCCGGATGGAGGGGGCGTAATAAGCGCCATCCTGCGGCGTCCAGTATTCATTCAGAGTATACGTGCCGGTTTTTCCGACGTCAAAGGTGATAGCCACCGGCATATGACTGCCGCCGGCTTCCCTGAGGCTGCCGTTTTGATACCGAAACTCCATTTTAAGGGCCATAGCGTATACGGTAACGGCCTTAACGCCGCTGTCGGAGGCTGAATCCGACGTCCCGTACGCAAGCGTAGTGTGCGCCTCGGCGGTAAAGACGCCTTCCGCGGCTCCTCCTGCTTGATACTCCAAAATGGCCTTTGACACCGCTCTTTCAAGAGTGTCGGCAGGAATGGCATTCGCATGCGGCGTGCCATTTGCAGAGGAACTTCCGGTTCTTTTTCCATCATTCAGCACGTCGACGGTTTCTGCAATCCGGTCAGGGCCGGCAACAGTCACGGCTCCGATGCTCTCATTCCCGCTGTTCCGCCCGTTTTCGATCGGGTCGGCAGCTTTCTGTCGGCTGAAGGCTTTTGCGGTATTGGCCGGATTTGCCGCAAGCCCGATGCACAAAGCCATGACTGCGGCAAGCCCGGCAGCGATCACCCAAAACGGAGGCTTCTTATAATTCAGCACATTCTTGATCCTGCTTTTTGTGTCGCCCTCCCCGAAGGCGAGCGGCATTCCGGCCGCTATTTTTTTACCCGTGGCAAGGCTCAATAACGATGCGGAATATTCTTTTCGTATGTCCGTATTCATTTGTTTCATCACGCTTTCATCGCACGACATTTCCATATCCCTATCACAGAGAATAAACGACAGCCATGCAAGAGGATTGAACCAATGGACGGCAAGCGCCCAAAACGCGATAATTTTTACGATAGGATCAAAACGCCGGATATGCGTCTGCTCGTGCACAATAATATAGTCCCGCTCCCGCTCCGGAAGGGCAGAAGGCAAATAGATTTTAGGACGCAGCACGCCGATCACAAAGGGACACGGTATATGATCCGCAAGATATATATTATCCCGCAGCAGCACCGAACCCACGAGCGTCCGGCGCAGCCTCAGCAGGGAAATCATGCCGTAAATCAGCATGACCGCAGTACCCGCCAGCCAGACCCATGTCCCAAAGGATACAAGGGCTTCCAGCGGATCGGCCGCCAATTGCTCCTCTCCTTGAGGCAGCGTACCGTTAATGATTTCACTGACGCCGGGAACAGGCAGGGCTACCCGCGGCATTTCCGTGTGAACGATATCGGGGGGAATGTAAGCTATGCTGCCGTCCGATAAGGTGGGAACATTCAGGACCTCCAGCAGGGAAAACGACATTGAAAACGACACCGGACACACCAGCCGGAACAGCACCACACTCCATAGGGCATAGGAGAATATCTTTGGCGCTTTTTTAAGAAGCAGTCTTGCAAACAGAACAAATACGGCCGCAATACCCGCCGTAAGGCTCATATTAAGGATCTGAGGCAATATCGCATACCACACCGGTTTTCACCCCCTATGCCGGTTGATCAGCTTTTGCAGCTCTTCAATCTCGTTTTCACTCAATTTTCTGCGAGTCGTAAACGCAGCCACAAAATGCGGGAGCGAACCGTCGAAGGTTTCCTCAACGAACCGCTCGCTTTGCAATGCCTGAAACTCCTGCTTTGTCATGGCGGAGGAGACCGTGCCGTTCTTATTCCGGAAAATACCCCGTTCGCAGAGCCGTTTAAGCATGGTATAGGTAGTGGACTTTTTCCAGCTCAGTTCCTTTTCGCACAGCTTTACAAGCTCCCCGGAAGGGATTGGCGCATGCAGCCAGATCAATTCGGCAAACCGCTGCTCCATCTCGCCGAGCTTATATTGCTCCATAAGCAGACCTCCTGTTCATCGTGGTCTAATTGCATTAGACCACTTTCAGTCTAACACGATTAGACCGACCTGTCAATGCAGAAAAGCCGATTTGTTTTTGCAGCAAGTACGCATATGGCTATATCCTTTTTCAGCGGCACCCCATGTCAATAACGGGAGACGGCGCAGAAACGGTCTGCTGAATGAACTCTGCCGGCAATTGCGGAGAGAAGGAAATCATAAAAAATAAATTGATAATAATACTTGACGTATAATACTATTCATTATATAGTATTATACATAGATAAGAAATTGATGTTGTATATAGGCTCATATAGAAAGGAGATAAAATCATGAAAAGTATCGGAACAAACTCATACGTATGCATCACAGGAGCCGCCGGAGGGCTTGGGAAGGCATTTGCAGTGGAATGCGCAAGCCGCGGCTGGGATCTGTTCCTCACCGACCTGTCGGACGCCGTACTGTCCTCCCTTTCCGAAGGCCTGTCCTCCACTTATGGGGTCAGAGTACTGTATCATACAAGCGATCTTACGGAATACGCCTCCAGGACAGAGCTTTTCGAATACATGCAGGGCAAAGGGCTGAGCTTCTGGTGCCTGATAAACGTAGCCGGGCTCGACTTTGAGGGGCCGTTTGCCGACAGGACGCGCGAGCAGATCCGCACCATCCTGAGGCTCAACATAGAGGCCAATCTTGAAATGACCTGCGCGGTAATGAAATACCGCGATGGCTCAAGACCTTTGAGAATAATCAACGTGGCAAGCCTGGCGGCCTTTTACCCCATGCCCGTCAAGGCCATGTACGCTTCCTCGAAGCGCTTCCTGCTGGATTTCTCCATGGCTCTGAGAGAGGAAATCCGTTCCATCGGCGGAACGGTCACTGCGCTCTGCCCGGCCGGCATGCCTACGAACGACGCGTGTATAAGGGCAATCGACGCACAGGGGTTTGCGGGAAGGATCACCACGAAAAACGTGGGCTTTGTGGCCTCCCGCACCGTCGACCAGGCGCTCAGGGGCCGTGCGGTCTATATTCCCGGCTTTCTGAACAGGCTGCTGAGGTTTTTCGGAGGCCTGGTGCCTTCCACCGTATTGGCCCACCTTATAGGCAACCGCTGGAACGACGCACATCAAAAGAGCGGTTTCCCGGAAGCAAAGGCAGCTTGAGCGGAGGGTTGAGGATGTGGAAAGCTGAAATAAAGGTTGAGGGCTAAGGGTTGAGAACTAAAAACTGAATGCCGTTTATTGATATGTACTTGAAAAGAATAAATGGCATGCAACTGATTTAGAAAGGAAGTGCGAATTTATGAATAATACAGACAGACAAAGTGATAAGACCATCGTCATCACAGGCGCGACCTCCGGTATCGGGCTTGCCACGGCCAAGGAGCTGGCGGGCCGCGGAGCCCGCATCATAGGGACGGGACGGTCGCAGACCCGCTGCAGCAAGGCTGAGGAAGTGATAAGGGCTTCCCACCCCGAAGCCCGGATCTCATATATCGTAGCCGATCTCTCATCTCTCAGGCAGGTGAGGGAGCTTGCCTCAGCGGTAAAAGAAAAGGTAAGCCACGAGGGGGACGGGGCCTTGGACGTCCTGATAAACAACGCCGGCACCGTGTCGAGCTGGTATGTATCGACCGTCGACGGCTTTGAGCTTCAATTCGCCGTCAACCACCTGGCGCCCTTCCTCCTGACCCGCGAGCTGCTGCCGTTGCTCAAGGCGTCTCCTGAAGGACGCGTCATAACGGTCAGCTCCGGCTCACATTATAATATGCGCATGCACTGGAAGGACGTGCTGATGAGGAAGCATTACAACTGTCTCATGGCATACAAGCAGTCCAAGCTGGCAAACGTTATCTTCAGCACAGAGCTGAACAGGCGGCTTGGGCCGGAAGCAACCGTACGGGCATATGCCGTGGACCCCGGGCTGGTGAATACGGATATCGGCCTGAAGGGGACCACCGGCATTGCAAGGTGGGTCTGGGAATGGCGGAGCCGCGGAGGAATCATGCCCGAGAAGGCGGCCGCCTCCATCGCGTACCTTGCGGCCGGACGTCTGTCCGCTCCGGCGGAGGTATACTGGAAGGACTGCAGCCCGCAGCGGCCCAGCACGTATTCCCAGAATGAGCGGGAAGCGCTCAGGCTCTGGGAGCTTTCCGAAAGGATGTGCGGCGTGGCTGCTCAGGCCGTCCGCCCGGATTCGCCCTCAGGCGATAGAAAGGTTATGTGAGAAAAATGACCAGCGTTTTACTGGCACTGCTTGGCACGACAATTTACTCTGCAGGCGTCATCATGCAAAAAAGGTCCTCCGGCTGGATGAACTGGAAGGAAAAAATCAACAGCCGCTTTGTCTCGGTGTTTTTGCTCTGGCTTCTGGGGATGGTTTTTTCCTACGCCATATCCGCCGTTCCGGTGGGCATCGCTTCAAAAAGCCTTCCTCCCTATATTATATCCTCGGTATACGGCTGGAGCATTGTGGTGATAGTATTCATGTCCGGTTATTTTTTGAAGGAGAAGCTGCTGGCCTCGGATGTGGTTTATTCCGTTGTCATTGTGGGATGCATCCTCGTAATGAGCCTTTTGGGGAAGGAAAACGGCGATTTTGCCGTTAACAGGCACACGCTTGACCTCCTGTTCTTTCTCCCGTTCCTTCTGCTCATACCGGTGTTTTTCAAATTCACCGGAAGGAAGCAGAAGACCGTGCTGCTGTCGGTATTCTCCGGCATCCTGGGAGGCCTGATCGTCGTTTTTATGAACGTCCTGGTAAAGGAAAGCGGAGGCTCGATCGCCGGAATCCTCTCCTCCCCGTATCTGTATATCTATTTTGCCGCGGGTATAGCCTCGGTGGCCGCCAAGCAGGCCGCCTACAGGCTTGGGGACGTGATACTCATAACGCCGCTGCAGACTTCGTTTTCAATGATTTATCCTCTTTTGTGCTCATATCTGCTGTTCAGCGCGGATATCAGCCCCGTACAGCTGCTCCTTGTAGCGTTTATTGTGCTAGCGTGCTGGGGTATCCAGAAAAAGCGATGAAGCAAATCCGCTTGCGCCATATTGCTATTTATTGTAAAGTATAAGGGGATAACCGGCCGCAAAGCCGAATTTCGCAGCCGTAAGGAGGAGTAATAGTGGATGCCCAGATGAAAAAGGGGCTGTTGGACATATGTGTGCTATATATATTAAAAAAAGAAGACACCTACGGTTACAAAATAACACAGGAAATCACGGAGCTGATGGAAACGTCGGAATCCGCACTGTATCCCGTGCTCCGAAGGCTTGAAAGCCAGGGGCTGCTTGTGACCTATTCGGCCGAGCATTCGGGCCGGCTGAGGAGATACTACAGGATCACCATCGAGGGCATAGCAAAGCTGAACGATTCGATCTCGGAGCTGAAGGAACTGAAAAAAGTGGTCGATTTTATAATAGGCGGTGAAAACAATGGATGACAGGATCGTACTGTTTATCGATACCTTGAAAAAGAATCTCGAGGGCCTTCCGCAGGAAGAGATCAAAAAAGCGGTCGGCTATTACGAGGAATACCTGAACGACGCCGTGGAAGCGGGAAAGGACCTGGAGGTCGTCCTATCGCAACTGGGCTCGCCCGAAAAAACAGCGGGCATGATAAGGGCGGAAATAAGCATTCTCCGGGCCAAACACAGCCCAGGCCTGAAGAATTACACCCGTGTGCTCCGGAATGCGACCCTCGGGGCCACCGCTCCCCTGACTGTTCTCGCGATATCCATATTCGTATTCATATCGTACTGCCTGGTCGTGATGCTCTTTGCAGGCGCGCTCGCAACGGTCATAGGCGCGATTGCCGTTGCTCTGGCTTTTGCATATGCGGTGTTTACCATACCGTCGGTATTTGCCCTGGAAATTGTGGGTACCATCGGCTTCGGACTGTTCTCAACGGCAGTGCTCCTGCTTACAGCTTATGGTCTGTATAAGCTGGGCAGGCTGTTTATCGTGATCTCATCGGGACTGATCGGCAGGATGCTGAAGAAATCGCGCAAAGCGGAATTTGCGGGAGACGCCGGACAGGCCGTAAAAAAGCCGGGCGCGAAACGCGTCGTATATGCCTGCCTGTTTATGGTCGTGGCTGGTCTGGCCCTGTCTGCGGTATCGGGTCTGCCTGTGAAGTATTTTACCATCTTCAACAGCATGAAGCCGGAAAACCTGACCGTCAGGACCGCAGAATTCAAACCCGGTGAAATAAGCAAGCTCTCGATAGTAACCGCGAACTCCCACATCAGGCTTGTCAGCGGCCAGTCCAACATGATATCGGTCACGTACGAGCAGCCCGACTGGCTCGACTACGAGCTTGGCAGCAGCGGAAGCATGCTTTCCTTTTACGAAAAATCGAACGGCAGGCTGCCTTTTTACAATCTCTCCTCCATCCATGAGTCCCGGACGGAGCTGACCATAGCCCTGCCCGAGGGCTACACCCCCGAGGCTGTCGACCTCAAGAGTACGGGAGGCTATATCGGCATAGAAAGGTTTACGGGGAACCTCCATGCCACTACTTTTACGGGGAATATCACCCTGGATTTCAAAAACACCGCCGGTCTGTACGACGTGGAGGCAAGCACAGGCACCGGGATCATAGCAGTCGATGGGGTTCAGGCGGGCAAGAAAACGGACGCCGGAGTGGAATACTACGAAAGCTCCGGCTCGGGACAGTCCGTGAAGGCCGCCAGCTCTAGGGGAAACATTGCGATAAAGCGGTAATGGCACCCCGTGCTCAAAGGAAAAGTTTTTCCCTTGACAATATGCCGGATAAGCTTTAAAATAGAATTGCTCTCAAAAAATGCGGGCAATTAACTCAGCTGGTAGAGTGTCATCTTGACGTGGTGAAAGTCACAGGTTCGAGTCCTGTATTGCCCACCAAAAAGGAATAGGTTAATACCTATTCCTTTTTTCATTCATTTTACTGAGGAGTCACCGACGAATCGACAGATGCGTATTTAACTTTTCAGAGTTCTTCCTAAAGGCTCTTTGTATACTTGACCATATACTCCGCCGTGCCCTCTTCAAGCTTCTTTTCATTCGTTAAGAGGAAGCCCTTTTTTTCATAAAAGCTGCGCGCCTTTTCGTTTTTTTCCAAGACCCACAGGAAGAGCATGTCGATTCCTTTTCTTCTGACTCTGTCCTGGATCTCCGTTAACAGTATGCTGCCAATGCCATATCCCTGAAAAAACGGATCAACGTAAAACTCCTTGATTTCCGCAGCTTTCAATCCATTTTCCATCATTTCTTCGCTTGTCTTAACCATTCCTTTTACAAATTCGTCTTCATAAACGAGTATGTTCGCAAGTGACGCAGGGTCGTTTTGGTATGCAAGGGCCAAAGGCAATACCAGCATCTCTCCAAAGGACACTTTGTCGTTGTTGAAGATTCCCCTGTATGCCGTTCGTTTAGCAAATATCAGTATTTCAGCCAATCGCGAAGCGTCTTCAGGCGCAGCTTTCCTTAACATCATATATACATTCCCTTCTTATGTCTTTATCACTACTTGGCTTGCGTCGATAATCCAAGTCTTATTTCATCCCTGGCATATTGAATACGGTGTTCTCTTGGCAGAACAAAAGCCCGTCGTACTTATAAGTACACTGTACTTTTATTTATTATATGCATCTATCTTTTGGCTGTCAATACCAGGAGATAAACTTTTCAATTATTTTGTAAACCTGCTTATGTAAACGGCGGTTGCAAATTATTACAAGAAAACAATTCATACAGAGATACGTTCAAACGGGCATGTCTCCTCCTTTTGGGCATTCGAGAAGCAAATCCGTCTTGCTGTGCAGTACTTTGGTACGATGTAAAAATCTATATTATGTGTTATTTTCAATATTAAGTGTGAAACCGGCTTTTGCTCTGTTGCGGGTGAAAGCGGAATGAACACAATATTTATATGAATCAGGGGTAAAAAATGATAAAGAAATTGAACAGGCCATTTTACGCTTTCATGCATGTGCTGCTGTCCCTGGCGATAGTCCTTTCGGTCCTGCCGGTTACCGCATGGGCGGCCGCCGGTGAAACCGGCACGACAGACGGCTGGAAATGGAAAGTACTCGATGACGGCACGCTGGCCATCACCGGCCATACTTCACCGTCCGGCAATCTGACGCTTCCGGGCTCGTTTAATACGAGCACAGGCCCGAAGGCTGTGACAAAGATAGATAACGATGCGTTCAAGGGGGGTGACTCTATTTTCTTCCCCTCCCAGCTTAAAACCTTTGTTATGCCCGACAGCGTCATCAGCGTGGGTGCCAATGCCTTCAGCAGGTGTATCAATTTGACATCCGTCACCCTCTCCTCAAACCTCCGCAGTATCGGGGCTTCGGCATTTTACAATTGCCCGTTGCTGACAAGCGTCACGATACCGAATACGGTGGAGAGTATAGGCATCTCAGCTTTTTCGTACTGCTCGGGCCTGGTCAGCGTGACGCTGCCGGATAACCCCCTCTTTACCGTCATACCGGAAAAGCTTTTCTACATGGACGGCAGACTGAAAACGACGAATATCGCAGCTTTAACCCATATTGCATCCATCGGCAGCTATGCTTTCTCCGACACTGTTATTGAAAGCATAACGCTCCCCAATTCGATCACCAGTATCGGCAGCAATGCTTTTACTGCCTGCCGGTCTCTCGAAAGTATCACGCTGCCGGATAATCCCGGCTTTACAACCCTGCCGGACGATCTGTTCGCTGAATGCAATGTGCTGAAAAGCCTTGTTATTCCCGCAAGTGTGACTTCCATGGGAGATGGGATCCAGTTCAACGGCTGCTATTTGCTGGCCGGGATCACCGTCAACGCGGGCAATACCGCGTTTTCCAGTGCAGATGGCGTGTTGTACAATGCCGATAAAACGCAGCTGATTCGCCACCCCGCCGGCCGGGCCGGACAGTTTGTCATCCCGGACAGCGTAACGGAAATATGCGACTACGCGTTTCTCAATTCCTCTCTCCTGACCGGCGTCAGCATCCCTAACAGCGTCCGGAGCATCGGCAGCCACGCATTTTTTAATTGCAGCAATGCCGCGCTGACGCAGATCGTCCTCCCGGAAAGCATCGAAAGCATCGGCGATTATGCCTTCAACGGGTGCGGCCGCCTGTATCGTATCAATATCCCGGCGAAAGTTAAGGTCATCGCCCCCAGCACCTTTACTTTTTGCTCAAAGCTGAGGTATATTTCTCTGCCGGATAATCTTGAGGTTATCGGCGATAACGCGTTTTTTGGCTGTGAAAGCCTCAACGATGTGA
>JAEZJL010000375.1 GCA_023415815.1 Bacillota bacterium
GCACATCGTTCGGTACTTTGCCTATCTGCATTCTGACCTCCGTCGTCAAAGGGGATTCTAGCTGCTCAGCTTTTCTTTCACAAGCTGGTACTGGTCTCTTGCCGTTTCCATCAGCGCGGGGTTTTTCCGGGCTTCCGGCGAGCTTATAAGCCTGCTGAGCCATTTTACGGCGTCCTCGTAATTTCCGACCCTCCGGTTCAGCTCCCCGATCATGTACAGGCAGGTATTCTCATCCAGCTTGTCCACAGGAAAACGCTCCTTTTCATAAGCATCGGAATAATACCTCAACGCGTATTTCATAAATTCCATTTCCTTCTCGTCCTGCTTTATCCTGTACAGCCAGGCCAGCCTCAGGCAGACCTTTGCAAACTCGCTGCTCTTCGCCCCTCTCGTCTGAAGGTTCAAAAGCACCAGCTTAAAGCTTTCTATAGCGTTATCAATGTCTCTTTCGCCGCTGAAGCTCCTTTTTTTCCACTTGGGGGACAGGTTGGCCTTGATGGCTTGGGCGTCCCTGCTGCCGATCCCCTCGAATTTGTCCGACTGCGCGGCATAGCCGCAGTTCTCGCAGACCCATACGTCGTAGTAGAGAGGGTTGATGCCTTCGTACAGGACACAGAAATCGGTGTCCCGGGAAGCCACCTTCAGACCCTTTATCTTTATTTTCGTCACACTGAACTTTTTTGAGCAGACAGGACAGACGATCTCCTTGTCGTAAAGAAATTCATTCATTTTGCAACTCCTTCGTAAACAAAAGATATTGTACGTAATAATTGCTGTTTACCTTTATAAGCCCTTTTGAGGGCTTGTAATAATCCTCCGATATCTTTTCCCTGCCGAGCAGCACCCCGTCCGCGGAATAGGTGTCCCTGTATAGTACGGCGCGCAGCCCCGTTCTTCCTTCCCTGGCCACCACCCTCTGACCGTCGGCCAGCGAATCGTCCACCTCTATCTCATCCTCTCCGGGAGGATATTCGGCAATGATCTCCGACACGAGCTTTACGACATATGCCTCCGGCCCGGCCCGCCCAAGTATCCTTATGTATATCTTATCCCTTATCACCTCGGCCGCCAGAGAAACCGGATAGTCAAAGCTGTTGACAAACCTGAAATCAATCGAGTCCTCTGCGATCGTGGCGTCCTGTCCCGGCCTTACATAGCCGAGCGGCATGGAGTGATGGGACCTCTCAAGGACTTTAAGCCTGGATAGCAGCACCGCGTCGTAAAGCGTTGTGGTCACCTGGCATATGCCGCCGCCCGGGCCCTTTATCAGCTCGTTTTTGTAAATCACCGGAGCTTCCTTGTAGCCGTTTTCGATTGTCCTCGGCCCGAGCGCCTCATTCATCGAAAATTCCTCGCCGGGCATGAGAATCCTTCCGTCCAGCCTGCTGCAGGCCAGTCTTATGTTGTCGCTCCTGTTTATATCGCCCGGGTTGAAGGTGGTACTGAACAGCGACAACACCGTATCGATATCCTTTATAGAGTCATATGTGACAGAAGGCTTTACGTTATCCGCAGCAAGCTCTATCCTGTCAAAATCCCTCTCTCTTAGATGATTTTCCACCAATTTTAAACTTCTGTCAACATCCAGCCGCAAGCCCCCGCTGTCCTGAGCAAGCATTATCTTGCCGGATTTATAGGATACGGCGGCATTTGTCTCTTTTGTATTGATTTCACTTTTTATATTGTTGAGTATTCCTATTAGCTTATCCCTGTCATATTCCGTCCCGATCTCCAGGGTAAGATTGTCCGCCAGGAGGCTCACAGCCCTGAAGGTCTTCGTGAAAATGCCGCCCGTCCTTCCTACGGAAAAAGCCTTGCTCACGGCTTCGTCGGCAAGAAACCTGTAGGAAATCCTATCAAGACCGAATCTCCATTCCCTCTCGTCATAGCTCAGGGAAAAGCTTCCTCCCGAGTACCTTTCATTTACGGATTCCGTCAGCAGCTTCCGGGCTTCGACGACGCTCAGGCCCGAAACATCTGTATTCTCTATCCTTACGCCCCTTCTTATGGTATCGCCGGTCAAAAACGCCGCAAGCATGACAAAGGCCGCCGACAGTATAACAAACACGATCAGCGGAAGCTTAAGCTTTTTCAACCGGGAAGCAATATCAAACAACGGCAATCATCCTCTCACAATATATTATTGTTGTTTGATATATTTATATTATATACAATGAAAAAAGATTTTGGATAAACTGTCTTCCGCTATATAAGCTGCACAAATGGTCTTACGTTTTATTTCCGTATTACCCGGTCAATCCTGTGTTATATGCAGAACCTCCGTACTTTCGACCGCCTTCGATATCAGCTCCTCAAGCCGCAGGGCCGACTCGTGTTTTTTGATCTCCTCAAGCTTCGGCCTTGTCTTCGGGTGCTTGGCTACGAAGACGGTACAGCAGTCCTCGTACGGCAGTATGGAGGTTTCAAAGGTCTCTATTTTCCTGGCGATCTCAATAACCTCGTTTTTGTCCATCCCGATGAGCGGCCTGAAAACCGGCATGGAAACCGCGGCGTTCGTGACCGAGAGGCTCTGCATGGTCTGGCTTGCGACCTGTCCCATGCTCTCGCCTGTGATAAGGGCCTGAGCTCCTGTTTTTAAAGCTATTCTTTCGGAAATCGCCATCATGGCCCTTCTCATTACTACGGTCATCTGATCCTGCGGGCACTTCTCGTTTATTTCGAGCTGAATGTCGGTAAAGGGCACGATATGCAGGTTTATACGGTAGCAATAGCGGGCGAGTATGCGCGCGAGCTCAATCACCTTATCCCTTGCCCTTTCGCTTGTGTAGGGATAGCTGTAGAAATGCACGGCTTCTATTTCGACTCCCCTCTTGGCCATCATCCAGCCTGCCACGGGGCTGTCTATACCGCCTGAAAGCAGCAGCAGGGCCTTGCCGTTAGTGCCGAGGGGGAGGCCTCCGTGGGACGGTGTCCTTTCGGAATAGATATAAGTGCTTTCCCTGACCTCCACATATATAATAAAAGAAGGCTTGTGCACGTCCA
Organism: Bacillota bacterium; assembly: GCA_023415815.1. Taxonomy (GTDB): domain Bacteria; phylum Bacillota; class Clostridia; order Acetivibrionales; family DTU013; genus JAEZJL01. Next base: position 3,004 of record JAEZJL010000375.1, read on the forward strand.
CGCTCAGGCCCGGAACATTGTCCAGTATATGCTCGCCTAGCCTGGCGGATATTTCCGGAGACTCCATTGGAAAGGCCTTATTGCCTCTCTTGCTCTCGATTTTGAAAGTCGGCGCATTGCCGCCGTATCTTCCGGCAAGTACCCGTGCCGTCTCCAGCGTGTGCTTTTTAATCGCCTCGAAATCCGTCTCGATTTTTAACGCGGTACTGATGGATACGATACCGAAAACCTTTTTAAGCCGTTCAACAGCTTCTGTGAAATCATATCCGTCTTCCGCGGGCTCAATATAAATCCTTGCCTGCGACCTGATAACCGCCGTTTTACCCAGCCCCTGGAGCGACCTTTTTATGTTGTTCATCAGCTTTTCTTCAAAAACGGGCCTGTTGAGCCCCTTCAGTATAATTTCTCCATATCTTACCAGCAATATCTTCTTCATTTGACTCCTCCCAAACTCCTGCTCCGTTTGATCCGTATTCTTGGAACTATATCGGCCAGCTCCCTGACGGCTGTCTCTACCTCATCCCCGGTATTAAAGGCGGAAAAGCTGAAGCGGACCGCCCCGTCGATCAGACCCGGCGCCACTCCCATTGCGCTGAGTACATGGCTTCTTACGTTTTTTCTCGAGGAGCAGGCGGAGCCTGTGGATACGAATATTTTCCTCTCCTCCAGATGGTGCAGCAGCACTTCGGCCTTTACGTCCGCGAAAGCTACGTTCAGTATATACGGCGAGGAATTCCCGGGCGTGACGCACATATGCCCGAGGCCGCTTTCCTCAAGGCCGCGTATGAATTTCCGTTTCAGTTCCGAGACCTTCCCGCCGTTCTCGTCCAGCTTTTTGAACGTCATGTCCGCGGCAAGCCCGAAGCCTGAGATGCCGGGCACGTTTTCGGTGCCCGAACGCATAAGTGCCTCCTGGCCTCCCCCGTACAGCTGCGGCTTGAGCCTGACAGACCTGGCCGCATAGAGCGCTCCGACGCCCTTGGGCCCATGTATCTTGTGCGAGCTGACGGACATAAGCTCAACACCTGCTTTGGCCGGACTGAGCCGGAGCTTTCCGAAAGCCTGAACGGCGTCGATGTGTATCGCCGTGTCCTTATTGATGCGGTCCCTGAGGGCCGCTATCTCCTCAAGCGGCTGAATGGCGCCGGTTTCGTTGTTTACAAGTATCAGGCTGATGAGCGCCGTTTCGGCGGTTATTTTCGGGCCGAGCTCTTCCGGTCTTATCCGGCCCTCCGGGTCCACGCCCAAAAAATCCACCTTATAGCCCTGCTTTTCAAGCGCTTTGAAAACCTCGAGCACGGAAGGGTGCTCTATGGCTGTGGTTATGATGTGCTTTCCCTTGCGGGGATTGCCCTCAAGGTAGCCCCGGATTGCCATGTTGTTGGATTCGGTGCCTCCCGAGGTAAAATATATCTCGCGGGGGTCTGCTTCAAAGCATTTTGCAAGAATATCCCTGGAGGCCTTGACCAGCCTTTCGGCCTCTATGCCCAGAGTGTGCATGGACGAAGGGTTTCCGTATGTATTTGCAGCCACGTCCGCCATATGCCCTGTCACCTCGTCATACGGCCTTGTCGTGGCGCTGTTGTCCAGATATATGATTTGCTTCATCGCAAGCCTCGTTGCCGGAATCAAATAAGTTCCGACGGTTAATTAGAATGCTTTGCATTCGGATTTATTGAATCATTCTAACATATTTTAACCAAAAAGACACATATTTTTCTCCTGGCTGAATAACAAAATAAATATTATAATAAGGGATGAGGCGTTTCGGCATTAATTTACATAAGCTGTAAAATTACAGCATGCGAGGTAGCTATGAGAACTCTGCGATATATAAGGGACCTTTTATTTAAATACAAATACAGGTACATACTGGGCGTTATTTTTCTTCTGTGCGTGGACTTATTGCAGCTGGTGCTGCCCAAGGTCCTCGGGGACGCCACGGACTTCCTGGAAAGCGGCCTGCTCACGCGCGCGAAGCTCATGGAGTTTTCGCTTGTCATAGCGCTGATAGCGGTAGGCATCGCAGTTTTCAGATTTTTGTTCAGATACATGCTCTACGGGGTATCGCGGTCGATAGAGCTTAGCTTCAGGGACCGCTTTTATACGCATCTCCAGAAGCTTTCCGCAAATTACTTCAACACCCATAAGACAGGCGACATCATGGCGCACGCCACCAACGACATGAACAACGTCACAATGGCAACCGGCCAGGGCGTCATATTCGCCATCGACAGCCTGCTCATCCCTGTCGTTTCACTGATAATGATGTGGAGCACGGCGGGTCTGAAGCTCACGGCGGCCTGCTTCTCGCCGCTTTTGCTGCTGGGCGTCTCCGTGGCGTTTTTTATGAAAATAATGCAGGCCAGGGTGCTGAAGCAGCAGGAGGCCTTCGCAAACCTGACGGAGACCGCCAGAGAAAATTTCTCCGGGATCCGGGTCATCAAGGCGTTCGTACAGGAGCAAAAGGAGATCGGGCGCTTCGAAAGGGCCAACTCGCTCAACCGCGAGGCGAACCTGAAATTTGTCAGGCTCATGAGCACGATGTTCCCGACCGTCATGTCGATCTCCGCTCTGTCCTTTGTTATAGCCCTCTGGTACGGCGGTTACCTCGTCATGAAGGAGGCGCTGACGCTGGGCGGCTTCGTCGCCTTCAACAGCTATCTGGGGATGCTCATATGGCCCATTACCGCTATCGGCTGGGTCGCGAACATGTTCCAGAGAGGTTCGGTTTCGCTTGAAAGAATCAATGCCATTCTGGATGAAAAGCCGGAGATAGCCGACAACGGCGCAGTAGCGGAAGAGACTGCGAAGAGCGGCGCCGTCCGTCCCATCGAAGGCGCGCTCGAATTCAGAAACCTCTCGTTTACCTATCCGGGAGCCGCGAGGCCCGTGCTCGAAAATATAAGCATCACCCTTGAAAAAGGAAAGACTCTTGCGGTTGTGGGCCGTACAGGCTGCGGCAAAACCACTTTGATCAATCTGATACCGAGGCTTTTATCCGTGCCCGAGGGATCGCTGTTCATAGACGGAACCGATATAAACAGGCTCCCCCTGTCTTCGGTGAGAAGCGCCACAGGCTGCGTACCTCAGGACACGTTCCTCTTTTCCGCCTCCATCAGGGAAAATATAGACTTCTACAGGGGCTGCAGCTCAGAGGAAATAGAGGCCGCGGCAAGGACGGCCAGGATATACGACAATATCATGGAATTCCCGGATAAATTCGAAACCGTCGTCGGCGAGCGCGGCGTCACCCTGTCGGGCGGCCAGAAGCAGCGCGTAGCAATAGCCAGAGCCATCCTTGGCTCGCCGTCCATACTGATACTTGACGACTGCCTGTCCGCAGTCGACGCAAATACGGAGGAGGAAATCCTCAGGGATCTGAAGGTCATTATGAAGCAGCGTACGAGCATCATTGTGTCCCACAGGATCTCGGCCGTCAAGGACGCCGACGAAATCGTCGTGCTCGACGACGGAAGGATCATAGAACGGGGCACGCACGGATCGCTGCTCGAGCTGGGCGGCTACTACGCCGAGCTGTATGCACGACAGCTGCTTACGGACGAGATAGAGGGGGCCGAATAATGTCAGACGAAATAAACAACCTCCAGGAGGAGGAGCCCGAGGTCAAGGCCTATGATTCGAAGCTTATGAAGCGCTTGCTGAAATTCGCCGCGCAATACTGGCGTTTCTTCGCCCTGGCTATCATACTGCTTTTCGCTTCAACGCTGGTTGACCTTGCAAGGCCCTACCTGATGGGTATAACGATAGACGAATTCATAAAGAAGAACGACGTCCCTTCCCTGAACAGAATGGGAATTTACTTTGTGGCGCTCGTCGCCGGGGGCTTTGTTTTCAATTTGCTGCAGATATATGTCCTGAGCTATACGGGCCAGGCCATCATATATAACATCCGGCAGCTGATCTTTTCCCACCTGCAGAAGATGCCGCTGTCCTACTTTGACAAAAACCCCATCGGCAGGCTTGTCACGCGCGTCACAAACGATACCGAGACCCTGAATGACATGTACACCAACGTCCTTGTCACACTGCTCAAGGACTTCGCCATCCTTCTGGGCACGCTGGTCATAATGTTCCGGCTGAATGTAAGACTGACTCTCGTAATACTGGCGATAATGCCCTTCGTGGTGCTGCTTACGGTTATTTTCAGGAGGAAAATAAGAAAGGTTTACAGGAATGTCCGCGTCACACTGGCCCGGATCAATTCCGCCGTATCCGAAAACATCTCGGGCATGCGCATCATACAGCTGTTCAGCCGTGAAAAGCAGAATTTCGACAGGTTCCATGAAACCGGAAGGAAATACTATAAAGCCGCCATGAGCGAGGTAGTGACCTTCGGCTTGTTCCGCCCCGTCATTGAAATGCTTGCCTCCGCCGCCATCGCGCTGCTTATCTGGTTCGGAGGCGTGGACGTGCTGGAGGGCGCGCTTACCTTCGGCGTCCTGTATGCCTTCATAAATTATATCTCGCTGTTTTTCCAGCCCATCAACGACCTGGCCGAAAAATACAACATCCTTCAATCCTCGATGGCCGCCTCCGAAAGGATATTCATGATTCTGGACGCGGAGCCCGAGGAGGACAAGGGGACGGAGTGCCTGGACTCAAACGCGGCGAAGGGCGACATCGAATTCAGAAACGTATGGTTCGCCTACGACAAAAACGACTGGGTACTCAGGGACGTCAGCTTCAAAGTCCCCGCGGGAAAGACCGTAGCCATCGTCGGCGCCACAGGCGCGGGCAAGACGTCTATCATCAGCCTTCTGAGCAGGTTTTATGAAATACAGAAGGGCGAGATCCTCATAGACGGTGTGAATGTAAGAGATATCAAGAAGGACGATCTCAGGAGGTCCATCGGGGTGGTCCTGCAGGATGTTTTCCTGTTCAGCGGAAAGCTTAAGGAAAATATCCGCCTTAACGAGGAAGGCATCAGCGACGAAAAAATCAGGGAGGTTTCCGGCTATGTCAACGCGGACAGCTTCATAAGCAGGCTGCCGGCCGGCTACGACGAGGAGGTCATGGAACGCGGCTCCACCTTCTCTTCAGGCCAGAGACAGCTTCTGGCTTTTGCCCGGGCGCTTGCGTTCGACCCCGCCATTCTGGTGCTGGACGAAGCCACCTCAAATATCGACACAGAGACCGAGCTTCTCATCCAGGATGCCCTGGCAAAGCTCACAAGGGACCGCACCACCATCGTCATCGCCCACAGGCTGTCCACGATACAGCACGCCGACAGCATCATCGTGCTGCACAAGGGAAGAGTGCGCGAATCCGGCAGCCATCAGGAGCTGCTGGCTAAGCGGGGCATGTACTATTCGCTTTATCAGCTGCAGTACAGGAAGGATGAAAAAGAGCCGAAGACGGCGCAGGCATGAAATCGCGCCGTATACTCCGGGTGTGACAAATTATTCACCGATTTGTAATAGAAGCTTAATTCCTGGAAGGTTGCGGCAGCACCCTCCGTATGCTAAACTATACTTGCTGCGGCATTATTTTGCAGCATTATTTTTACGAAAGAAGGTCCGTATTTTGAACAGGTTTCTCAGATATCTGGCTGTTATTGTGGCAGCAGCAGTTGTATCCGCCTCGTTTGTTTCAGTAAACGCCGCCGAAGTCCAACCGGCGGTGAAAGCCTTTTTGGATGTTCCGGAAAAAAACCCCGCCTTCACGGCCGTCGCTTCCCTCAGGAGCATGGGGATCACGGAAGGGATCGGCGGCAACCGCTTCGGCCTGGGCAAGCCCCTGACGCGCGGCGAATTCGTCACCTGGCTGGTAAAGCTGATGGGTTTGAAGCTGGAAGCTCCTGCAAAGGGCAGCTTCCCGGACAATCTCGACAAAACAAAATATTATTATAAACCCGCAGAAACGGCGCTTAAATATGGGATAATTACAAAAGACGCTAAATTCAGGCCTGCGGCGAATATCACCCGCGAAGAGATGGCGGTCATGCTCATACGCAGCCTTGGCTATGACGACGTCGCAGCGAAGCTCGCCTACCTTGGGAAGCCTTATACCGACACGGCCACGAACACCGGGTATATCACCATGGTCAGGGATTTTGGCCTGATGGACGCGGCGGATGCAGCGGGGACGCTTTTCAAGCCCGCAGGCGCGGTTTTGAGAGAGCAGGCCGCAGTTTCGCTGATGAGTACATATGAAAAGCTGAATGCGCCCGTATCGGAGCTCAACGCCTTTTATGCCATAAAATCCGATCCCCAGAAGGATAAGATCCCCGATCTGAGCTCGGTTTGCTTCGGCTGGAGCAGGCTCACTTTCGACGCGCAGGCCGGACAGGTCCTACTCAACACCGTACGCGACGGGACGGCAAACCAGGAATATTACGTCCCCGACGGCTTTGCCGAAAGGGTTCAGATGGCGAAGCAGGCCGGCATACCGGCAATGCTCTCGGTTTTTGCCACACAGGACGTAAAGGCTGCGGATGCGGCCTCGGGCTCCGCAGTGGGGCTTGTCGAATACGTCCTCACAAAGCCCGGCGCCGGAGAAAAGCTGATCGAAGACATAGCGGCCTTACTGGATGACACTTCCAGGGACGGTGCAAGCGAAAGCTTCGACGGCGTCGTTATAGACTTTGAGGGTCTCAAAGGCGAGGCACTGAAAACAGCCTTCAACAGCTTCCTTAAAAAGCTCCGAACCAGGCTTGACGAAAGCGGCAAAAAGCTCTATGTGACGGTTCATCCCAGAATAGCGGCTGCCAGGAGCAGTACCTGCTTTGACGGCTACGATTTTAAGACCATTGGCGGTCTTGCCGATAAGGTCATCCTGATGGCTCACGACTATGACGCGATAAGCCTGACGGACGCCGAAATGGCCATGGGCTGGGATAACACCCCCCTCACCCCGTTTGAGGACGTATATTACGCACTGGAAGCCATCACCGACAAAAACAGCGGAGTCCAGGACAAAAGCCGCATCATGCTTCAGTTCTCGTTTGGCTGGACGGTGTGGCAGAAGCAGGACGGCAAGGTTCTGAACAGAAAAGCGCTCAATTATGATTACCAGAACTTTCTGGAGGTCCTGAAGGGCGATTTTACATTAAACTATTCAAAAAATGCGAGAAATCCTTATCTCAATGTGACCGACGCGATCTCCGGTATAAAAAACACCGTCTGGTACGAGGACTCAAGAAGCGTGCTAGAGAAAATCAAATTGGCTGAGATGTTCGGGGTCCAGGGCTTCTCCCTCTGGCGGCTCGGACAGATCCCCGATTTTCTTTCCCAGGAAGGAAGCATGCCTGTATATATGGATGTCTGGCAGACGATACTTTCTGAAATGGGAGACAAAAAGCCTTGAAGCTTTTGAAAATACTGAGGTGGATCGAAGCCAGGCTGGAAAAGGATCGGAACATCGTCCTTATCCTTGCGGCGACGGCCGTAATTGCATATTTGAACAGCATCGAGGTGCCCTTCATCCTCGATGATTTCGGCTCGATATCAAACAACTATGCAATACACTCTCTTTTTGATTTTGGCGCCTTATGGAAGTTCTATGCCAACAGGATAGTGCTCTATTTCACGCTATCCCTCAACTATGCGGTGCATGACAACGGAGTCGAGGGCTATCATGTGGTAAACATCCTGATACATATCATAAACGGGATGCTGCTCTATTGCATAATCTACAGGCTCCTCAGCCTTCCGTATTTTGCGGGAAAGCTGCTTTCAAGGCATAAAAGGCTTGTTTCCGTATCCATAGCGCTGCTTTTCATAGTGCATCCCATACAGGTGAACGCCGTCAGCTATATCGTCCAGAGGACGGCTTCGCTTGCTGCCACCTTCTATTTCGCCGCCATACTGTTATTTATAAAATACCGTATGCAAAACAAGGTGCGCCATTTTATCCTTATGATGGTATTCATAATTCTTGCAATGTTTACAAAGGAAAATACGATAACCATCCCTTTCATGCTGCTGCTCATAGAGCTGTTCTTTTTTGCAGGGACGGGTAAAACCGCATGGTACAAGCGGATTCTGATATTTTTGATCATTTTTGCGACCGTGCCGATAATACCGGGTACAAACCTGCTCCTGAAAGGCTACAGCCAGAGCGACCCGAATGTCGCCTTCAAGGCCAGCACCTCGATGGACAGAATGCAGTATTTCTATACCGAGCTCAATGTGGTGCTTTACTATATACGGCTGATGTTCATACCCGACCGGCAGAATTTCGACTACAGCAACGACTGGGCGGTGTCCAAAACCATCTGGGACAACTATTCGTATCTCTCCTTTGCCGTATGGGTACTGATAGCTGCTCTGTCGCTCTTCCTTTTCAAAAGAAACAGGCTGGCCGCCTTTGGAATCCTGTGGTTCTTCATGGGCCTTGCGGTGGAGTCCACGTTTATTTCCATTAAGGACGTTTATTTCGAGCACAGGCTTTACTTCCCCTGTGCAGGCTTCTTAATGTTCCTGGCCGGCATGATATTCTACGAACGGAAACCGGGCGCGGAACGCGGCTTGTATCTTATCAAAAAGCCCGTGCTGCTCTTTTGCATCGTTACATTTATCTGCTACTTCCTTTACACCGGCCTTACGATAAAAAGAAACTATGTCTATTCGGACAGCATCAGGCTCTGGACGGACGTACTGGAAAAAGCGCCGGGCAGCGACAGGGGCCACAGCGTGCTGGCAACCTCATACCTGAACGCCTACAGCGAAAAAAAGAAGAATACGGGATATCTTGACCTTGCCGAAAAGGAATTTAAAAAGGCGATCGAAATATACT
>JAEZJL010000379.1 GCA_023415815.1 Bacillota bacterium
ATGCATATCGGTGCTCGTACTCGGAATCGCGTATTTCATCAAAAGCCCGTCCAGCCGGAAATTGTGGGACCGGATAAAATTCAGGCTGCCGGCATTCGGGCCGCTTATACAGAAATCCGTTATCGCGCGCTTCTCCAGGACCCTTTCGACGCTTCTGGAGGGCGGCATACCTATCATTCAGGCGCTTGAGAGCGCAGGGCCCACATCGGGAAGCTCGGTTGTGGCGGAGGCCGCCGGTACGGCCTGCAAAAGAATCCAGGAGGGAAAAAATATTGCGGGGCCGCTGGAGGAAAGCGGCGTATTCCCCCCCATGGCCACGCAGATGGTTGCCGTCGGGGAAGAAACGGGCACGCTTCCTTCGCTCCTTGAAAAAGTAGCCGAATTCTACGAGGAAGAGGTTGAGATCATGTCCAAAGGCCTTATGGACCTGATACAGCCGTTTATATTCATTATACTCGGTATAATCGTCGGCGGTATGCTGATTTCGCTGTATCTGCCCATTTTCTCCATTGTAACCGGCGGCGCGGGGTAGATACGATAGGCTTTATAATATGGACAAATCCAGAGGTTGAGAACAATATGGGTATTTTCGGTGGAAAAAGCGTGGCAGGCGTAGAAATCAACGCGTCTGAAATAAGGCTGGTTGAGCTTGCCGGGAGCAGGAATGCGGCAAGGCTGCTGAACGCGGGCAGAAAGGCTTTGCCCGAAGGCGCCGTAAAGGACGGCAGGATTTTGCAGCGCGAGGCCGTGTCGGCCGCTCTTTTGAGGATGTGGAAAGAGCTGCGGATAAAAACGAGGGAGGTTATCCTTGGGGTGAGCAATCAGGACGTCATTGTGAGATTTGCCCTTTTTCCCAGGGTAGCTCCGGACAAGCTTGACAATCTGGTCAGGTTCCAGGCCCAGGATTTTCTGCCGATACCGGTGGACGACGTTGAGCTGGACTATATGGTCGTCGGAGAGGAAAAGACCGACGATGCCGTACAGAGCAAGCTTCTGCTGGTAGCCGGCAGAAAAAACATGATCAATGATTTTATGTCGGCATTCGAAGCCGCAAATCTAAAGATACTCGACATCGATATCTCCACCCTGGCGCTGGCAAGACTCGTCCCGGAGGAGGCGGCGGATGGCGCGTGCATGGTCATGCACATCGGAGCCGAGCAGACCAACATATTGATATTGAACGCTTCATATCCCCAGCTTGCCAGGACCCTTACCACCGGATTTGCCGTTCCCGGAACGGGCTACCTCAGGGAGGGGGAAACGGAGAAAACCATCCGGATTCTGGCCGGCGAGACCGGAGCTTCGATCGGCTATTTCCAGTCCCAGTCCCGCGGCCGGGGTATCGACAAACTGTATCTGTGCGGCTGTGGGGATTATATATCCGATGCTTCGGCAGGCCTTTCGGAATTTTTAGGACTGCAGGTTGTGACAATCGACCCGTTTGAAGGGGTAAACGTCTCCAGGGCCGGAGACGTTTATAAAAGCAGCGGGGCTTCGGATTTTTCAATAAGCATGAGTCTCGCGCTGCGCGGGCTGGAGGTGTGAGCCGGTGAAGAATATAAGCTTGCTTCCCGCAGGGGTCAAAAGCTATGAAAGATCGTCTGCGGCGAGGAATATGGCCGTTATAGCGGGTCTGATCGTTTTCACGATGTTCTTGCTGGCGTATCTGGCGCTTTCCGCGGCGGTTTTGCATCCCCAGGAGGAGCTGAAGTCGGTCAGGAGCGACAGGGCGGCGGTCGGGAAGCAGATTGAGGAACTGAAAAGATATGAGGACGCTCTGACCGATGCGGAAAATCGGGAGCAGCTGATCAAGCAGGCCATGAGCGACAATCCGGACTGGGCGGAGCTGCTTACGGGGATATTTGATACCATGCCCGAAGATATGCGGCTTACGGCCTTCACCGTCAAATACGGGCAAAGCGCTGGCGAATTTATTATGGACGGCAGAGCGGGGAGCAATACCAGCGTTTCAAACTGGCTCACCAGCATACAGGAGGCGAAGGGAATTTCAGATGTAAATTGCGGATTTGCTTCCAGGGATGAGGCCGACGGCGGCGATTTCGTCGAATTTGAGATCAGGGCCGCCGTCAGACAGGGCAAGGTATACGAATTGCCGGCCGGGGGAGGTACAGCCGATGAAAAATAGACGCCCCCGGAAATTGTTTTTGATTGTTTTAGCCTCCCTGATTCTGCTGGGCGCAATGTCCTTCCCCGTATATATGAAGCTGAGAGAGTATACGGGACTGTTCGTAAGCATATGGCAGGAAAAGGCCGGCCTGGAAGAGGACAGACTAAAGCTGGCCCGGCTGCAGGAGCTCAGCCGGGAGGAGGCCTCGATCAACGGCTTCGCAGATTCCGGCAAGGCCATGATGCCGGACGCTCCGGCGGAAGGCGAGCTGATCGGTTATATACAGGGGCTCGCCAGAGAAGTAAATGCGGACTTCATAGAGATCAGGTTTGATGCAAGGGTAAAAGGGAAGGAATATTCGGAAATGCCTTTGACGATTATATTTGAGGGCAGTTACTCCGACTTTGTTTCTTTTATTGAAAAAATACGGGACGGCGGGCGGGCGGTCAGGCTTGACGGCATAAACGCGGCAGCGGCGGAAAGCGGCGGAAGCGAAATAAGAGCGGAGCTTACGGCAAGGGCTTTTTACAGGGAGGGATCCTGATGGTGTATTCACAAAGGAGTTATCTGGGAAACCAGCTGATAGAAGCGGGCATTATATCGCAGGAGCAGCTTGACGAGGCCCTGAATCAGCAGAGTATCCACGGCAGGGGCCCTTCGAAGGGCCTGCTCGGGCGGATGCTCGTAGACCTGGGATATTGCACAGAGGATGACATAGCCGGCATTATGGCAAAAAAATCGGGGTCGGTATTCATGTCTTTGAATTCGCGGACTGTGGATATGGCGGCGGCCAATCTCATCACTCCTGAGCTGGCCTTGAAATACAAAGCGCTGCCAATCGGCTTTGAAAACAACCGGCTTCTTATCGCAATGATGAATCCCTCTGACATCATCGCGGTAGACGATCTGAGGATCCTTACGGGACACGACCTGCAGACGGTTGTGGTGCCTGACAGGGAACTGGACGCTGCGATCAACCGGTTTGCCAATATGGGCAAGCAGGGTGAAAACAGCGAGCCCGAGGAGGAAAGCAGCCGGGATACATCCGATGCGGATAACTCGGCGGAACAGCCGGCCGTCCAGCTTACAAACCAGATTTTCAACCAGGCCATAAGGGCCGGGGCGAGCGACGTCCATATCGAGCCTCAGGAGAAAAGGCTGAGGATCCGCTTAAGGATAGACGGAGTCCTGCATGAAATGATGCAGCCGCCGTTCAAGCTGCATGCATCGCTTGTCTCACGCATAAAGGTCATGGCGGGCATGGACATTGCCGAGAAGAGAATTCCCCAGGATGGGCGGATTACCATGAAGGTTGATTCTAAAACCGTGGATATAAGAGTCGCGTCCCTTCCCTCCGCATACGGGGAGAAATTGACCCTGAGGCTTCTCAGCAGGAGCGACAGGCTTATGACTTTGGCTGAGCTCGGATTTCCGCAGATTCATCTGAACAAATACAACAAGGCGCTGCGTCTGCCATACGGCTTCCTGCTCATCACAGGGCCGACCGGAAGCGGAAAAAGCACGACCCTGTACGCTTCCCTTTCTCAGATGAATTCAGTGGATAAAAACGTAATTACGCTTGAGGACCCGATAGAACGAAGGATGGACGGCATGAACCAGATCCAGGTCAATACAAAGGCGGGCATGACCTTTGCCTCTGGCCTGAGGTCTATCCTGCGAAACGATCCCGATATCATAATGGTCGGCGAAATAAGGGATCAGGAGACTGCGCGCATTGCCGTAGAATCTGCGCTGACCGGCCACCTTGTACTGTCCACGCTACACACGAACGATTCCGCCGGGGCCGTCGCCCGTCTCGCCGACATGGGGATCGAGCCTTACCTTACGGCTTCCTCGCTGGTGGGAGTGATGTCGCAAAGGCTTATCAGGGTGCTGTGCCAGAACTGTAAAAAGCCCTACCGCATCGGCAGGGATGAATTGCTCGCATCGGTACCGGATTTCCCGCTCAGCAAGGATGAAACCTCAGTGGAGCTCTACCGGGCCAGAGGCTGTATCGCTTGCAACGGCACGGGCTACAAGGGCAGAAAGGGAGTATACGAGTACCTTCCCGTTACAGAGGCCATCCAGCAGCTGATTCTGGGCAGAGCATCCGCGCACGAAATCAAGCAGAAGGCCATAAGCGAGGGCATGGACGCGCTGATAACCGACGGACTCCTCAAGGTAAAACAGGGTATGACAACGATAGAAGAAGTGCTGAGGGTTATTATCTGACAGGGAGAAAGACCGCCGCTTCATATCCGCCTAAAAGGCTATTCTTCTGCATTCCAGGTAGTAGCGCTTTTCCTCGGCCTCGCCCATGGAGAAGGTCTTCCTGGGCAGTATGCCGTCGCGTATGACTGTCCTGAATAGGTCATGCTTACTCATAACCGGAAGGTAAAAGCCCATGCAGCCCTTCCTTGAGCCCAGCTCCGTGACCACATCCTCGCCGTGTATATAATCAATTTCCATAGACCCGAAGGCCTTTGACAGCCCGTCAAGCAGCGACTGCAGAGTCCCCACCTCAAGGCCGGAGGACGGATTCTCCACGGTAATCAGCCCGAAGGAGCCCTCCATAATAAACGGCAGAATATGAACATCACGGAGATCCTTCATTTTGTTCAACTCAGCTTCCATTTCTTTGATGGAGCCAAGTAGCCTGTATTCTACAGCTGAATTGCTTCCTCCCGCTTTCTTTATGCCCTCCAGCACCTTGAAGCCGTCGATTCCGAAAAGCACCCTGTGTATAGGCTCAAAAACCAGGCCCTCGTCGTGTACGTTCACTACCTCCACCAGCGCGTACCTTGCCGGATGGTCAACCGCGGCCTGCGGCTCCAGCCCCGCCTTGACGTTCTCCCAGTGCGCCTTTGCCGCCGCCAGCGAATGGTTCCCGTCCCCCGCTGCAAAGAGCAGCACCGCGACAGGGGGACGGTTCTCGTTTTGTCGCATTTGGGGGGAGAAAGAAGGTGATATTGAAGAACTGTCCCCCTGCTTTCCCGCATTTTCCAGCCCGTATTTTTCCGTAAAAGCAGCCGGGTCGGCAAGCTTTTCAAGAGCCTCGGCCACCAGCGAAAGGCTCCCGGCGTCCTCCACCTTCCAGCCCCTTATATGTCCTCCGCCCTGCATCAGCTCGAAATCGTAAAGCATTTCAAAGCTGTCCTTTCTCTCGAACAGCTTCTCAATCAGAGTTCTTTCCGGGTCGTCGATCAGCAGCATTATATGCGGCAATTCAACGGGAGCGCCCTCCCTTATCTTTACCCTGGGAGGTATGCGGTCCAGCACTGTGCCCTCGGTGGCCCGTATCAGCGTCTGCGAGCCTGCCCTGTAGTCATAGCGCTCCAGGTCGACCGCCAGCACCAGGCCCTTTCTCGAGGCCGCGTGCGGGGTGCGCCTGTCCACCAGGACGAAGCCCGGCTTCTGAGGCTCCAGTATGCCTTCGCCGATATACCGGGCCATGGCCGCGTTAATATTTTTTATCCTTATATCCCTGTCGTCATCCTTGAGATAGATTTCCGGAAAGATCATGTTCAGAGTGGAAGCGCCCGCGCCAACCTCATCCTTCACCTTTTCCCAGTAATCAGGCTGAGAGGTGTACTGGTCGCAGGCTATTACCGACCACCTGCGCAGATCGACGGCTCCGGACGGCAGCATTATCTCAGGTATGCGCACCCCCGTATTTTCAAATGACCTCTTCATATATTCAACCCCCGGGTTTTTTATCATTTTATCATTTTACCAGAAGTTCGGTATATGTAAAACCATGTTCATGAATTTTTTTACCCGATGAAGAAATAATAAGCATTGACGATGCGTATACAAATGAGCGGGCTCTGAGGAGGTGTTCCATATGCTGCACAAATACAGCGAGGTACTGAACCTTCCGGTTATTTGCGCGGATAACGGCAAAATGGCCGGGAGGGTAAAGGACGTCCTGTTCAACACGGAAACCAGGGAAGCCGTGGCCCTCCTGCTGGAGCACAAGGGTCTGGAGGTTGGCAGGAGGCTGGTTTTTCTGAAGGATATCCTCAGCCTTGGGGCCGGCGCGGCGGTCATAGACAGCTGCGGGTGCATATCGAAAATGGGAAGGAGCGAATACTCAAACGCTCTGGAGAAAAAAGGACGCATACTCGGCCTGAGGATTTTTTCAAGGGAGGGCGAAGACCTTGGTGTTGTCAGGGATATAATCTTCGACTGGGTATCGGGCAGGGTTGAAAGCGTGGAGGTATCCGACGGGATTTTTCAGGATGTCATAAAAGGAAGATCAGTGCTGCCGCTTTTCGGGAAAGTCGAATTCAGTGAGGAAAACGTGCTGGTGGACAGGGAAGCGGTGGAGGAAATGGCAAATACAGGCGGAGGGATTAAAAAGCGGCTTTTCAGCTAAAATTATATATGATAAGCCCAAATCTTTTTTCATTGTATATAAATTGTACGATACCTGGCGGGAAGGAGTGATATGATGCATAGCGGTTTTACGAAGGGACTTGTTGTCGGCGGCATTATCGGGGCGTCGTTGAGTATGATAATGAATTCCGATTACATGAATCCGAGGACAAAGAGGAAAATGATGAGGACCGGAAGGACCATTTTAAAGAGGTCCGG
>JAEZJL010000484.1 GCA_023415815.1 Bacillota bacterium
CCGTCAAGGCTCTGGTTCTCGATCTGGTTGTCTACATAAACGGCGTCCCCCAGTCTTGAGGCGGCTTCATCCGCGGATGTGCTGCCCTGCTTGTAGCTGTACTGGAGATAACCGGCGACAACTATCATAAGTATCAACGCAAGAATCACTATTTGCTTTCTCTTAAAGACCATCATTACTCTGCCCCCTTTTATGAAACTGTTGGTTATTTATTCGGCTGGTTTATGTCCCATTCAATAAATATATATATTCAAGTCCATTATTCTTTATATCACTTTTTTTGGAAAACCTTTTACTTTTTCATCTGCATGACCTGAATCTTATGTATCGGTATATCCATGAGCACCTGTACGGCGCTGCATATCCTCTCCCTGACCTGCGGACTGTCCGCGCCGTCCGCCACCACCACCACGCCCTTGACCACCGGCTGCAGCTCCTTCAGGATCAGCGCGCTTTTTCCGCCGCTCTGCCGGTCTTCATAAACAACCGTACTGTCATATTCGCCCTGGCTGATGCTCCTCGTGCCGCCTCCGCTGTCCTTCTCCTCGGTGCTGCTCTCGTTCCTCTTCGTATCGTAGGCCGGGATGCTTTCCTTCCCGGAGGCATAGGTGATCATCACGTCAACCCTTCCCACGCCCTGCATCTTGGAAAGTATTGAAGCCAGCTCGTCCTCGATCGGATTTGCGGACGCCTGAGCCTGCACCGCGGCCTGGGTGGATTCCTGCACCGCCACGGGCGCCTGGCTGCCGCCGGAATCCTTTTTCCCGCTGAATAAGGTCCCTGCGGCTATTATGACGATAATTCCTATGATGATGACGATAACCGTGTTTTCGATAAGCTTTTTCCTGTCCTTGCCCTCAAGCATTTCTTTCAGGCGCTTTAAGATATTCATTCTTCTCACCCCTTTATCCCCGAAATGATAATATTGCTCCTGTCTACTCCGTAAAGGCTGCTTATCCTTTCCTCCAGCCGCCTGACGACCTCCGGGTCCTGCCTGTCCGCCGTTTCTGCCGTACCTGTGCCGGCGTCCGTCCTGATCTTTCCTACTTTTATAGCGGGCTCGGTCCCGTTTTTGCCGCCATCCGCGCCTATTTCCAGATAAGCCCTCTTTATCTCGCCGAAGCTGTCGGAGTTGTAGTCCTCGTTTATTATCACGTCCGCTTTTGCTTCGGACACGCCCTTCGTATCCAGAGCGCTCTGCTCAAGCTGGCCGATTATTTTCTTCCTGTAAACCTCCACTATCTGCTTCATCTGCTGCTCTTTCAGCACAGCGCTGTCCTTTTTCAGCTCCTCTCTGTCAATAAAGCCGCTGTCGGCCGCAAGCGAAGCAGTCAAATCCACCTTGCCCCCCAGAAGCCCCAGGAAGGGGTTGATAATCGCTATAATCAGCACAAAGCCGGTGACAAGGCCCGCATACTTCTTCATGCGCCCTGAGGGCATGAGCATCTCGATAAGGACAATGAAAAGCACCAGCGTCACAATATTCAGCACCCAGTCCTTTATAAAGCCGACCATATCCTCCCCCCTCACCTTATCATCGCGCTCATGTTGCCCGCGCTGATGAGCGCCGTTACGGAGATCAGGAACATGAAGGCAACTGAGGCCGACAGGCTGAAAATGTAAATCATTGAGCCTGCCACTTCGTTTATGCAGTTGGTGATGCGCTTTTCGGAAATCGGCTCGAGCAGCGCGCTTGCGGATTTGTAAAGCACTACCAGGGCAAGAATCTTGAGCAGCGGGGCGATGCATATCAGGATCACGCCCACCATCACGGCAAGCCCCGCCGCGTTCTTTATCAGCAGCGTACAGCCTATTACCGTGTCGGCCGCATCGGAAAGCGTCTTTCCCACGATGGGGATAAAGGTGCTGATTGCAAATTTTGCCGCCTTGCTTGTCACGCCGTCTACAACCGCCCCCATTGAGCCCTGGAGCGACACTACGGCTATGAAGACGGTGAGTATGGCGCCGAGCGCCCAGCCCGTTATCTGCTTGATTAGCGCGGTCAGCCTGGAGAGCTGTATCTTGTCGGAGATGTTGTTTACGATGGAGAGGATTGCCGAGAGAAATATCAGCGGCATGAAAAGGTTCTTTATGACCGTTGCGGAGACCTCCACCACCATGAGCATGAGGGGCTGGAATATGCCCCCCGTGGTGATACTCCCGCCGGTGACCAGAAGCGTTATCAATACCGGCACGGTGGCGTACATAAAGCCCACCATGCTGTCGATGATCTCCATACCCATACTCATTGCGGTGCTGAAACTGACCATGAGCACTGAAACAATTACGATGTAGCACACGAAAAAGGCCGTCTCGCCGACGCTCTCGCTCATGAAGGAGGTCTGAAGGTTCTTGAGCAGGGCGCACAGTATCACGAGCACGATGATTTTTACCAGCAGGCCGATGTTCTGGTACAGCTCCTTGAAAAGAAAACGCAGCACGTTGTCCGCAATGCTCTTCATATTGAATTCGAATTTTCCGCTTGCAGCGTCCTTTATGAGGTCCCTGGGGTCATAACCCTCCAGCAGTCCCGCTTCATCCTCGCGGGAAAATTTATTCAGCTGCTCCTCTATCTTGTTAATCCCGTCCGAATCCGTCTGCGAGCTGATGATATCCCCGCTGATATCTTCGTCGTTTTCCCCTTCGGCGCACCATGCCTGCGCGCTTCCGAAAATAACCACGAGAAGCAGCGTCAGGCACAGCGTCAGTTTTTTTATAGGGCTTCCGTTTCTTTTGTCCCCCAAGCTCATCTTATCCTCCGTCTGCGATCCGTGGCTATGGCATTATATTCGTAATAAGGTCCAGGAGAGAGGTTACGATGGGAACTGCCAGGACGACGATGATAACCTTGCCTCCGAGCTCTATCTTTGAAGCTATGGAGCTTTCTCCCGCATCCCTGCACACCTCGGCCCCGAATTCCGCTATATATGCTATCCCCACGATTTTCAAAACCGTTGTGAAATATACCGTATTGATTTCGACCCTGTCCGCATAGCCTTCCAGCAGTTCCAGCACCGCCGAGAGCTTGGAGGCCAGCAGCAGGAATATAACGACTCCGGTAACAATGCTCACCTGCACCGCCATTTCGGGCTTCTGAGCCCTCAGCACCACGATGATGACTGCGGCGACGATGCCAAGTCCTACGATCTGAAGTATTTCCAATGACGCCAACCGCCTTTTAGTTCAATTTAAACAGGGTTTTTACCGTATCGAAAAGGTTGGCCACCTCTTTAACGACCATAAGCAGTACGACAATAAGGCCTGCCAGCGTCGTCATCATCGCCTGCTCCTCCCTGTCCGACCTTATGAGAAGCTGGTTCAGCACGGCAACCAGAATTCCTATGGCCGCAATTTTGAAGATCAAATCAATGCCCATCGTCGAAATCTCCTTAAATAAGCACTATGACAACAGCCAATCCTCCAAGTATCCCCAGGCTCCTGTACATGCTCTCATTCTTCTTCCGGCTTTCCTCCGCCTTCTGCTCCTGAGACCTCAGCTGGTACAGCGTCAGTCTTATATTCTTTACCTGGCCTTCGAGATCCGAGCCCCCCAGCAGCTTTCCGAAGGAAACCAGTATCTCTTCATCCTCCCTGTTGAGGGAGGTTTTCTTTATATTGCCTCTCACAGCTTCCTCCCAGGCCTGTGCCGCGCTCAAGCTCCTGCCGCTCCGGAGCCTCTCCACCGTATCGCTGAAAAATATCCCGGTTTCGCCGCTGCCTGTGCCGGATATTCTTCCGAAGGCCTCCGCCAATACGTCTGAAAGGTAACTGATCTGATTTTCAAACATCTGCAGCATGGACTGAAGCTCCCGAAGCTGCCGGGGTCTTTTCTTGCAGTCGCTCGAAAGCACATAGCCCAGGAAGCCGGACGAGAGCAGTACCATAATGCAGCCTAGCAGCTTAAATACCATACGCACCAGCTCCTGTCAGGGACTCCATCGTTCTGCCGTCGACCACTTCCACCAGCGTACCCGGCCCCCTTGAGCAGCCAAGCACCACATAGCGCTCGAAGACCTTCTCCTCAATAAGCCTGAGGACCTCGCGCCGGCTCTTGAGCTCCGATATGTTGTAGCCGTGCGCAGACGCGATAATTTTGACGCCTGCGTTCACAACGCCCATGATTGCCTCCCTGTCGCCCTCGTTCCCTATTTCGTCGGTTATTACTACCCTGGGCGACATGGATCTTATGATCATTGCCATCCCCAGGCATTTCGGACAGCCGTCGAGCACGTCGGTCCTCACGCCCAGGTCGTTTTGCGGCGTCCCCCTGTAGCAGGCGGCGATTTCAGACCTTTCGTCCACGACGCCCACCTTCACGCCCGCGAAGCCCAGCTCCGGGAGGCCGTCGCTCAAGACCCTCGCCATGTCGCGAAGGATCGTCGTCTTGCCGCACTGCGGCGGCGATATGACAAGCGTGTTGTATATCTCAGAATTACCGTGGACAAGGTATTTAAAAACCTTGGAGGAGCAGCCGATCATCTGGCCGGAAAGCCGTATATTAAGACCGGATATGTCCTTTATGTTTTTGACCGAGTCGCCTTCCATGACGGCTCTTCCCGCGATTCCGACCCTGTGGCCGCCCCGTATGGTGATATAGCCGTTCCGGATCTCCTCCTGGTATGCGTAGATGGAATTCTCGCTCATAAGCTCCAGCGCTCTGAAAATATCCTCTTGCCTTACGGCAAGGGCGTTTTCAGGCAGCGCCTCCGATACGCCGTCCTCCCCGATATACAGGTCGCCCCTGTAATTCTGCAGCATGAGGGGCTTGTCTGCCCTGAGCCTTATTTCCTCAAGCGCCTCAAGGACTGCCGCGTCCGTCCTGCTCAAGGGGTCCGCCAGCCTTTTGGGCAGGACCGGCAGTATGTCGCTTCTGAGCCTCTTTATCCGGCTTTCCCGGACTGCTGCTGTTCCGCTGCTCTTCATAGGTTTGTCCCTCCGGTATTCCTCATTTGCTCGTCCTTACCTATAAATATTTGACTTTGTCCGATTTTATGCCGGCGGGAAATAAAAGGATCGGGCACGGAAACTTGACCCCTTTTCAGATTGCCCCCAAAATAGCGGCAGCAAAAAAAGAGCGGTCGCCTGAACTGCTCTTTTGAAAGAAGGTTTTTATTTTTTACTTCGTAAGGGAATATCTAAAGTCAATACCCAGGCTACTCACCTTTAACGGTATACTCGGCCAGTATATCCGCCAGTTCCTTCTCCTGCCCGGGGTTTAATCCGAAAAATTCCTTCAGCTTGCTTATTATCCTGCCCGCCTCCCTTTTGTAAAGACCACATTGATTACCCTCCCGTGGTTAAAGCTTTCCGCAATCCTGTTCCGTCCAGATAAATGCCGGAGTATCCGGCAGCCTGACAAAGCCGATTTTCTGCGCCAGTTTCAGGGAAGCCTCACGGTATGGCCATGTGCTCCAGCAAGGGACATAGCTGCGTCGAAGCAGCTCATCAATCAGGGAAATCGCGGCAAATGTGCCATATCCCTTGCCCTGATGCTCCGGAAGAGTTTCAATATCCAGTTCGGCACAGCCCGCACCGAGCATAATGGCAGAGCATTTACATACGCAAACATCCCCCAGCCACAATTGCGCCGAAGGATACGGTTTTAAGGAAATAGGGCTGCCGTTTATGTCTTTAACGCATAAGCTGACCCTTTCGGGCTGTTTATTATATTTTTCTTTTGCCTTCGCATAGCCGTCGGGGTTAAATTCAAACAGCCTTCTTCCGTCACAAAACCCGTGATGAGGTTCAAAAACTTGTTTCAATGTATGATCCCATGCGCCGGAAGGGGAGAAGATTATTATTTCTTTCGCATCGGCTTCAGGCAATATTTCTCTGAACACCAAAGCGTCCAGCCCAGACTCGATTCCTACGGTATCGGGATCGCCGGTGACATAACAGAACATAAACGGCGTACGGAGCAGGGCATAGCAGGGGGCAGCCGGATTGTCGACATAGATGCAGCCTTCGTACTGTCCCTCGATTACCGAGTAGATAACAGGTATATTGTGTGTGTACTTATCGAACATTTTAACAATGTCCTTCGGATAAGGCGCTTTTATTTTTATCAAGACGATCCCCCTCATTCTCGAACAAAGCAAATTCTAATACAATATCCCTATAAAAATAATATAACTTGTTTCATGCTAAAAACCAGGTATAGAACGGCTATATTAATTTTTTCCTTCGTTTCCGCTCGCCAAATCTGCCAAAACAAAAAGAGCAGCCGGTTTGACTGCTCTGCATGCTTCATAGAATTACCTGACTCCGCCGAACTTGTCCAGCGGCCAGAATCTGAAAACCGCTTTTCCTTCGATCTGCTTCCTGTCTATTGCGCCGAAGGACCTGCTGTCCTTGCTTACCTCCCGGTTATCGCCGAAAACTATGTACTTTCCTGCGGGAACCTTTACCGGAAATTTTTCTTCTCTGCTGTACGTTATACCCTTCACATAGGGTTCGTCCAGCTTTTGGCCGTTGACATATACTGCGTTGTCCCTGATATCGACCTCATCGCCCGGCAGGCCTATGACTCTTTTGACCAAACGGACGTTGCTCTTATCTTCTACAGGCTTGAAGACCTCTGAAACGTCCTTGAGGAAAATTTTGATATCATCAAGGTAGCTGGATGGCAGTTCATCCTCAATAAATACGATGATGTCTCCCCGCTTCGGATTCCCAAAATCGTAGCTGAGCTTCTCAATAATAAGATGCTGCCCTTCAATAAGCGTGTCCTGCATGGAGGACTGCCTTACCTGCGTAGTGGCGAAAACCTTTGTATTGAGAAGCATGACAATCACAAAAGCGCCTGCAAAAGTTATAATCCACTCCGCTATCTCTCTCAGGACTATTTTGCTGGACTGCATAATAACACCCCGTCGGACAAAAACTCGCAGGCCTAAGGCCTAGCTCGTCTTTGGCGCATTTCATTTCATTAAATCACCTTGGTGTACTTAACTGCGTTAAATCACCCTGGTGCATTTAACTAAGTTAAAGTCACCCTGGTGCATTTTACTGCGTTAAATCACCCTGGTGCATTTTATTATATAAAATCACCTAGGTTTAATTGGGCTCGTGCTCCCGGCAATCGTCACAGTCGCATTCCCATTCTATCTCAATTTCCCTGTGGCAGTGCGGGCACTCTATCGATTCTTTGTTTATTGAAGCTTCTTCTATATGGATGGTTTCGCCGCAGTGCGGACAGTCGAATTCCCCCGGCTCCTCGCAGTCTTCGTCCTCTTCGGCGTCCCCGTCCTCTTCGAATACGATCCTTTCGATATCCGCCAGGTCCTCGTCCATGTTGTCGATCTGCTCGCTGAGCTCTTCCTGCACCTCTTCGATATCGTCAACGGCAAGAGCCACATCGTCAAGCACTTCTATAATCGCCTTCAGAAGCTTTCCTTCATTTGTGGCGTCGCTAATCTGCATTCCCTCCGCAAGACCTTTGAGATATGCAACACGTTCCTTTAAGTAATTCATTTGTTTCCTCCGTAAAGCACATTTTCAACTAATATTCCCATGTCCTTGAAAAGCTATTCCGTTATGCCCTTTCCAGGTATTCGCCCGTCCTTGTGTCGATACGGATCATATCGCCCTGGTTTATGAAAAGCGGCACCTTGACCGTTGCGCCTGTTTCCAGCGTTGCAGGCTTTGTAGCGCCTGTGGCGGTATCGCCCTTGAAGCCCGGGTCGGTCTGGGTGATTTCAAGCTCGACGAATGTAGGCGGTTCAATACCGAATACATTGCCGTTATGCGAAAGGATTTTGACAGTCATGTTCTCTTTGACAAATTTGAAGGCGTCGCCTATCGAGCTGCTATTTACCGGCAACTGCTCATAAGTCTCTACATCCATGAAATAATAAAGGTCTCCGTCGTTATAGAGATACTGCATGTCCTTTCTTTCTATATGAGCTTTATCCATTTTGTCGGTCGGATTGAAAGTCCTTTCAACGGTAGACCCGGTGATGACGTTTTTGAGCTTTGTCCTTACAAAGGCCGCGCCTTTTCCCGGTTTTACATGCTGGAACTCGACCACCTGGAAGATTTGCCCGTCGAGCTCAAAGGTTGCGCCGTTCCTGAATTCACTTGCTGTTATCATTAAAAATCCCTCCGCTTATTAACATACATTGTTAATATTAAATTAAAACCTGCCGCTTTTCAAGCAAAACTTTCTATTAACCTTGCAAAAAACATCAAAGACAGCAAGTTTTCTGCATTTATCTTGAGACTTTTTGCAAAAATTTATATAACAATCATTTCCTTTGTGGAAGCGGTAAGTATAAGCGGGCTGTCTCCCTTTACAACCACCATATCCTCTATTCTCACTCCGCCGAGCCCATTTACATAAATACCGGGCTCAACAGTTACCACCATTCCGTCCTTCATTTTTTTGGTGCCTTTCATCGAAAGCCTTGGCTCTTCATGTATCTCAAGGCCCACGGAGTGTCCCAGTCCATGGCCGAAATTATCCCCGAAGCCTGCGCCTGCAATGATCTGCCTGGCGATAAGGTCGATTTCCTTGCCGGTCCTGCCCTTTTTGACACCCTCAAGCGACTTTAGCTGGGCGTCCAGCACAATTGCATAAATCCTTGCCAGCTCCTTTACGGGCTCGCCCAGGAATACCGTTCTGGTCATATCCGAACAGTAGCCGTTGTACAGCGCGCCGAAATCAAGCGTTATAACGTCCCCCGCTTCAAGCTTCTTTTCCGAAGCGACGCCATGGGGCATGGAGGCGCGTTTTCCCGAAGCTACTATCGTCTCAAAGGAGGGACCGGTGGCTCCAAGCTTCTTCATGTGGTATTCCATCTCGGCCGCAAGCTCTACCTCCGCTATGCCAGGCCTGATGCTGTCAAGGATATACGTAAAGGTTTCGTCGGCAATCTCCACGGCTCTTTTTATCGTTTCAAGCTCACCCTCGTCCTTTATCTGCCTGAGCTCCTCGATTGCTTCGCCAAACGGTACGAAGGTCTTTATGCCCAGCTTTTCACGCAGCTCCGTGTAGCTTTGCACGGTCATGCTGAAATCCTCGAAGGCCAGCTTTTTGATTTTGTTTTCCTCGATAACTTCCTTCAGCGCATTGATTATACTTCCCTTGTACTGAATTATTTGATACTCCGGCGCCTGGCGAGAGGCCTGCTCCGTGTATCTGAAATCGGTGATCAGCACGGCCTTGCCGGCGGTGATCACCAGGTATGCCATTGTGCCCGTAAAGCCTGACAGGTATATGTAATTTTCCCTTTTCGTTACGAGCACCGCATCCGCTTCGCTCTTTTTGATTTTACTTCTCAGATTTTTCAATCTCTTTTCAATCGCAGTCATATTCTACCCCTTTGCAATTTATTTGCGCCGCTGTGATTACCCGATTAATGATATGGCTTTCAGCCCCACAATATACGAATTTGCCCCAAAACCGCAAATCTGGCCGACGCAGACGGGCGCTATCACCGATTTGCTCCTGAATTCCTCCCTCGCATGGATATTCGAAAGATGAACTTCAACGGCCGGAAGCTCCACGGCCTTTATGGCGTCGCGTATGGCGATGCTGTAATGCGTATAGGCGCCGGGGTTGATGAGCAGTGCGTCGTATTTTCCCCTGGCGCCGTGTATCCGGTCAATGATTTCTCCCTCGTGATTGGACTGTATGAAATCCAGATCTATACCCATTGCCTGCGCTTCAAGATTAAGCTCCGAGGCTATTTCCGCCAGGGTCTTTGTTCCATAGACCCCCTGCTCCCTTACGCCAAGCATATTCAGATTCGGTCCGTTTATAACCAGCAGTTTTTTTATCATGCGATACCTTTCGCCACCCCTTCATAGATATACTTCAATTTCAACGCATCCTCGGCCATATGTCCTTTTGATTCGCAGATAACGACCGGCTCCGCCCGTTTCCTGAAGAGCGCCTCCGCAAGCGGCTCGAATTCAGGTCCGAATTGGGTGTCCGCCAGGGTCCAGTGCTTCTTCTCTCCGGAGGCCGTATATTCAATGCGGCTGAAATGAGAATGCATTGTCCTTAATCTGTCGTACCCCAGCTCATTCCCGATTTTATCAAGCGCCTCCGTGAAATCCCCTGCAGTCCTCATACCGCCGAGGCTCCTTGCGTGTAAATGCCCGAAATCGACTGTGGGAAGCAGTCTTTCGTCAATTTTGCACATGCGCAGTATCTCTTCCAGCGAGCCCAATTGATTGTGCTTCCCCAGCACCTCGGGACAGATAGCTATATCGCCGAAGCCCGCGGAATCCGCTTCGCATATGATTTCTCCGAGCAGGGCTATCGCTGTTTCCAGAGCCCTTTCCCTCGGAATTCCGCTGCAGGAGCCGGTATGCACGACGATTCTCCCCGCGCCCATCCATTTCGCGGCTTGGAGGGTCTCGAGCACATACCTTTTCGAATTCTCCCTTTTGGCCGCATCCTCGCTGGACATATTGATGTAGTAAGGCGCGTGGATGCTCAGGAAGATGTCTGCTTTCCTTGCCTCTTTCCCGATTTGAAAGGCCAGCTCCTCCTTTATATGGACGCCCTTGCTGCACTGGTATTCATACGCGTTCAAACCCATACCGGCAAGCCAGGCCGGCATCTGTGCCGAGGATTTATTGCCCTGCTCGTAAAAGCTCTCAGAATTGCCGGCAGGTCCGAATCTGATCATCCTGCTCTCCTTATCCGGCGGTTATTCCTGCTCGTGCCTCGGTCTCCTCTTCACAAGCACGGCAGCCTTGGTGATGGCGGAAACAACATCCACCTCGAACTGCTGCCCTAGTGCGTTTATCTTGGAATAAAGCTCGCCCTTTTCGGTGACTATGTACTTTGGAGGAAGAGCGTTCAAAGCGATCGCTGCCACATCAAGCATGCACTTCTCACAGGTGCACATATTGATGTCGGTCAGGACCTCCTTCATCTGATTGAAAACGATCTCTTCCATATAGTTTTTGATTTGCGGCATGATTATATCCCCCTGTTTCTGTTTATAGATTTTTCCATTATCAAAGCCCTGTATACCAGTCAATTATTTTCCAGCCCCATAACATCGCAATGAAGGCGCCCGCAACAATAAAAGGACCGAAAGGTATGGTATCCTTTCTGCCTTTGAGCCTCAGCGCTATCAGAAGCAGGCTCGTAACGCCGGCGAGCAGCACCGAAAAAAACAGTGCGGCAAGTCCCAGCTTCCATCCCAGAAAGACTCCTATGGGCGCCATGAGCTTGACGTCGCCCATGCCCATCGCGTCGTCGGTCCTGTAAACCAGAGAGCCGATCACCGCTACCAGCAGCAGAGCGCCTGAGCCGGAAGCCATGCCGGCAAGCGGCGTCCACCAGTTTCCGTCGCCGTAAACAAGCCCGCCCGGTCTGAAAATATTGAAGGCAAAAGCTATTGCACCTCCGGCAAGCCCTGCTATTACAAGCTCATCGGGTATTATCCGGTGGTCGTAGTCAATAAACAGGACGGCAATCAGTATGAGCATCAGGTAAGCATATGCGAAAAAAGCGGCCGTCAGGCCGAATCTGGCAAATAAAGCCGTAAAAACCGCCGCCGTAATAAGCTCAACGATGGGATACCTCGGGGAAATAGGAGCCCTGCAGTACCTGCACCTGCCCTTAAGGAAAATATAGCTGAAAACAGGCACGAGCTCCTGGGGTCTCAGGCGTGTTTCGCACTTTACACAGGACGACGGACCCGTCACAATGGATTTCTCCCTTGGAATCCTGTAAATCAGTACATTCGCAAAGGAGCCGAAAACAAGCCCGAAGGCGCAAACAGCAATGTATGCCAGTATCATACGGAAACCTCGGATCCTCTTATATCTTCATACTCCTAATTCTCCAAATACTGTGCAAAATCCTTTCATTTGTCCAAATAATTTAAAAAATCCTGCCAGAGGCCGTTGATTACCCCATCCGGGATATTGACGTCCATCCATATCCCATAAGCCAGGATCCCCTGCCAGAAGAGCATCCCCATGCCGTTGACGGCCTTGCAGCCGCAGCTCTCCGCCTGCCTGAGAAGTTTTGTCCTGGCGGGATTATATATCACGTCATAAACGATCTGTCCGGGGTGGAGCCTTATAATGTCGCTCAAGGGACTTTCGTCCACCTTCGGATGCATTCCCAGCGAAGTGGTATTTACGATTATATCAAAACCGTTCAGGTAGGACTGATCCTCAAGCTCCTTTATACCTGAAGCCTCTGCTTCCACGGATGAATTTGCACCGACCATGCGGGCTATGTCGCAGGCCCGTTCGATCGTCCTGTTTGAAATAGACAGCCTTGACGCGCCCCTTGAGGCGATTTTAAGCGCTATAGACCTCGCCGTGCCTCCCGCTCCGAGAACAAGTACCCTTTTATCTTTAAAAAGCGCGCCCGTCTGCTGCTCGAATGACCGTGCAAAGCCCTCGGCATCGGTATTGAAGGCATATGCCCGTCCCTCGGAGAGCTTGACCGTGTTGGCCGAGCCGATGAGCTTAACCTCGTCGCTGCAGACGTCCGCATACCCGACAATCTCTTCCTTAAAGGGTATCGTCACATTGAAGCCCTTCAGGCCGACCGCCTTGAAGCCCTTTACCACATCGCCGAGGCGCTCCCTGTCCGCCTTGAACGGTATATACACTGCGTCTATGCCCAGCCTGGCGCTCAGGGAATTGTGAAGCTGCGGCGAAACCGAATGCTCCACCGGGTTCCCTATAAGCCCGAGTATCGTAGTTTTTCCCCCTACTCTTTCATCAAGTGCCATCCGAAACCCTCACAATACGATTATGCCTATTCAGGCCGTCTGTTTCTCCTGCCGTAGCTTGAAAGCACGAGCTTCTCAAAGACACGCTTAACTCTGATAAGGACGCCTTCCTTATTATTTATCGGCTTGACAAGGATGGTGTACATGCCGACCTTGTTTCCTCCGTATATATCCGTAAATATCTGATCGCCCACCACCGCGATGTTTTCGTTTTTGAAATCCAGCAGCCTGGCCGCCTTCAGGAAGGCCTTTGTCCCGGGCTTCAGGGCCCTGTGTATGGCATAGAGCTTAAGTCTCTCGTTGAACTTTATGACACGCTTCTTTGAGGCGTTGGAAACGATGCAGAGCTTGAAATTTTCGGCCTTCATCCGCTCCAGCCAGCGTACGGCGTTCTCGTCGGCCTCCTTCATATGCTCCGGTACAAGCGTGTTGTCGATGTCGAGTATAAGGCCCTTGATATGGTTTTTATCCAGAAGCTCTACGCTTATATCCTGGATACTGTCCAATGTTATGGCGGGGTAGAACTTCTCAATCATCCGATACCTCCGGTTGCTTGCATTAAGACAATAATAGCAAATATGAGCAATGATGGCAACCTGTCCTGCCAATGCCTCATGATTTATATTCTCCTGTTTTGATGAAATCATTAGGCCATGCTGGAAATGTGAGCGCCATTGTGATAGTTTATTATCCGGAGGCTGATGAAAATGGATTATAAAAATAAAACCGTCATTGTGACTGGCGGCGGCCAGGGAATCGGGAGGGCTGTCTCCCGTGCTTTTGCGGAGGCAGGCGCAGACGTGGTCATAGCAGAGCTGGACCGGGAGGCGGGCCTTGAGAATGAGGAATACATCCGAAGGCCGGGCGGGAGCGCGCTGTTTGTAGAGACGGATGTTGCGGATGAGGCAAGCGTCAGGCGCATGGTCGAAAGTGCCGTGGTCAAGTTCGGCAGAATCGACGTACTGATTAACAACGCCGGTATCGGAAGTACGGGAGGCATGCTTGACAATCCTGTAGAGGTGTGGGACAGGGTGATCGCCGTCAATCTTCGGGGGACTTATATGTGCTCCAGGTATAGTGCCGAGGTCATGGCCTCCGGCGGAGGCGGCTGCATCATCAACATCGCCTCTACAAGAGCTTTTATGTCCGAGCCGGACACAGAGCCGTACTCCGCGTCGAAGGGCGGTATTATCGCACTCACGCATTCGATGGCCCTGAGCCTTTCAAAGCACAAAATACGCGTAAACTCCGTCAGTCCCGGCTGGATAGACGTGACAGGCTGGCAGAAGGCAGGCAGTGGGGGCCAGGTTGAGCTCAGCGAGGCCGACCACCTCCAGCACCCCGCCGGAAGGGTCGGAAGGCCCGGGGATATCGCAAAGGCCTGTCTTTATCTGTGCTCGGAGGACGCCGGCTTCATCACCGGCACGAACCTGACCATCGACGGCGGAATGACGGTTAAAATGATGTATATTTAAATAAAGTCTGGATTTTTATAAAAAAAAGTTGCATAATAGAAAAAAAATCAATCACCGTAATATTCGACGAGGAGGCTGAAATGAATATGTCTCAGCAGATAAGCATCCGGAAAACCGAAAGTCCCAAGGCGAAGCCCGATCAGAACAAGCTCGGCTTCGGACAGTATTTCACCGACCATATGTACATCCTTGATTATACCGAGGGAAAGGGCTGGCATGACGCGAGAATCGTGCCCTACGGCCCGCTTTCCCTGGACCCGTCCACAATGGTGTTCCATTACGGACAGGCTATTTTCGAAGGTCTTAAGGCTTATAAGGCAAAAGACGGCAGGATTCTTCTTTTCAGACCCGGAAAAAACATGGAAAGGGTCAACCTCTCCAACGATAGATTGTCCATACCCCCGATTGACGAGGCATTTGCGGTCGAAGCGGTAAAGGCCCTGGTATCGGTAGACAAGGACTGGGTCCCGACAGCTCCCGGTACCTCGCTTTACATCAGGCCGTTTATTATATCCACCGACCCCTATCTCGGCGTCAGGCCGTCCCATACCTATAAATTCATGATCATCCTTTCGCCCAGCGGCGCATACTATCCGACGGGTCTGAACCCGGTTAAGATTCTCATTGAGAATGAATATGTCCGCGCAGTAAAGGGCGGCACGGGCTTCGCCAAGACTCCCGGCAATTACGCCTCAAGCCTCAAGGCGCAGGATATCGCCCATGACAAGGGCTATGTTCAGGTGTTGTGGCTGGATGGCGTTGAAAGAAAGTATATCGAAGAGGTCGGCTCAATGAACGTCTTCTTCGTGATTGACGGGGAAGTCGTTACCCCTTCCCTCGAAGGCAGCATACTCCCGGGTATCACCAGGGATTCTGTCATCCGCCTGCTCAAGCACTGGGGCATCAAGGTGACGGAAAGAAAGGTTTCTGTGCAGGAGCTGTATGACGCTCACGCGGCCGGAAAGCTCGACGAAGCCTTCGGAACGGGTACGGCTGCCGTCATATCTCCTATCGGAGAGCTGAACTGGAACGACAGGGCGATCGGACTGTCGGACGGCAAGATAGGCAAGCTGTCGGCAAGGCTGTACGACACCATCACAGGCATACAAAACGGCGTCCTGGAAGACGAATTCGGCTGGATGACCGAGGTAAAATAATTTATGTAGTCAAAGGGGCTGATAAAGCCCCTTTTTTGTGCTGTTTATATGCTCTTCCCGAAGTTCAATACCTTCTCCGCCGCAGCTTTATAGCCTCCGGCAGCCCGGAAGGAATCGCCGATGCGCCGGCTGGCGGCCTTATAGCCGTCCCCCTCAAGCAGCCTGTCAACAGTGTCCTTTAGTATTTGCGGCGTAATCTCCCCCATTTCCAGTCTAATCCCAGCCCCCAGAGCTTCCAGCCGCCGTGCGACCGCCGGCTGGTCGTTGGCCTGCGGGACGGCGGCGACGGGAACCCCGTAATAAAGCGCCTCGCTTACGCTGTTCAAGCCGCCGTGGCTGATAAAGGCGTCCGCTTTCTTCAAAACCTCCAACTGCGGGACATAATTCCTGATGATAAAATTGTCCGGTATCCTGCCCAAAGACGGTATATCTGTCTTATCGCCTACAGCCATTACAACTCTCAAATCTTCCCCCGAAAATGCTTCCATGCAGTTTTGATAAAACCCGATGCAGCCGTTGTTAATAGTACCCATCGAAATATATATAACTCTGGCATTGTCCAGCTCATTTATAGAAAAATCAGTTTCCCAGAAGCTTTGCCGTATGGACGGCCCCACAAACTGAAAGCTGCCGTCAAAATCATCGGCATCCGGCTGGAAGAGCTTTGAGGTGTATACGAGATTCAGCTCCTCCTTTTTAAAGAATATATCCATGATTTCAAGGGAATCCAGCCCCCACAGGCCTGCGGCTTTCTCCATCCCGCGGTAAAGGCCGTCCAGCTGGGGATGGATGCCCGGCTTCAGCATATGGGGAGGCACGGGCGGCCTGCACATGGCAAAGGATGTGCAGGAGCATATTGCGGGCAGTCCGAGTTTTTCCGCAAGCACCTTTCCCCCGCCGAACATGGAATCATGGATAAGGAGGTCGAATTCCAAACCGTTTGTCTTTTCCAGTACCAGAGGTATCACGGCTTCATCCATTTTGAGCATGAATTCTACAAGGGTGTAGAACGGATGATTTCCTGACGGCCTGAAGGCTTTAAGAAAGTCGTTCAGCTTTTCTCCGTACGGCATAAAAGCTGCCCCGGCGGCTTCTATTTTATTTCTGAAGCCTTCCGTTGAAAAATACAGGACTTCTTCTCCGCGGTCCGTAAGCTCCTTAACAAGCGCAAGGGTGGGATTGACGTGTCCATGGGCGTTTCCGTTTATAAATAATATTTTTGACATGATTATTTCTCCTGTCCTCTCTGTAACACAGCGCTTTCCGGGCTTCCTACATTCATTTCCATATTTTCGATGGTTTCACGGCACCACAGAACAACCGCTTCCGTGACCATAATCCCGTACCTGAGCGGCGCAAGCCAGTATTGATATGAAGCATTTCCGCTGTTCTTTCCGGCTTCCCCGCCAGATGCTTCGATCGCCTTATATTCTTTCAGCTGCCGTTCCTTTCGTTCCAGCACCTCCCGAAGCATTTGAATTGTCTTTTCCTTTGGAATATTGCCTCCGAAAGCTATCTTCAGCAGCAGTTCAGACCTGGCAGGCTGATATTCCACGGGCTGCAAGAGCCAATCAATAAACTCGTCTCTGCCCTTTTCAGTAATGCCATACACCTTGCGCCGCACGCCGTCGGCGTTAACCTGCTCTATGAGGCCCTCTTCCTGGAGCTCCGCAAGGACGGGATATATATGTCCGAAATTCTCATTCCAGAAATGGTATATGCTTTTATCGCAGAACTTTTTGATATCGTATCCCGAACCGGACATCAGGCTTAATACCCCAAGGATTGCATACCGGGTTTTGTTCTTTACAGCCATGCTTCATCCTCCTCAAAATATATCAGAGTGATATATTTTATTATATCACTCTGATATATCTGAAGCAATTAAAATATTGAATATCAAAGCATTTGTCAGGAATGCTTTGCTTTCCTATAGCCGGAGGGCGTGTACCCTGTCTGCTTTCTGAAGGTCCTGCCCCAGTAGCTCAGTTCGGAAAAGCCCACCCTTTCCGCAATCTCGGATACAGGCAGCGAAGTATCCCTCAGCAGCCTGCAGGCGGCGTCAATCCTTGCTTTTATAAGATAGCCTATAACCGTTTGGCCGGTTTTATTTCTGAAATTTCTGTTCAACGAGTTCCTGTTGGTGTGAAATTGCTTTGAAAGCTCCTCTATGGTTATCTTCCTGTCATAATTGATATTCAGGTACAGAATTATATCCGCGATGCCTGAATTTTTCGGCAGCGGGCCCGCAAACGAGGCTTCCCTCCCGGAAAGGCACTGCTGTATAACAAAGAGCAGTTCTATAAGGTAAGATCTGTTTCGGCACGGCCAGTAATTATCGCCGTAATTGTACATCTGCATTTCAAGCGCCTCAAAGACCGCGGTTATCCTCGCGGCGGCCGGCGCCTCAGGCTTAATAATCCCCGCCTCTTTGCCTCCCCTGCGGATAAACGGCTTAAAATAATAATGATCAAGCCTTGCCGTTTCCGGCAGGTTTTCAATATGCGCCTCTATATTTCCGATATTGAAGACACTGTTTACCATTGACGGACTGAAATACAGAGTCCTTGTACGCAGCCCTTCCCGTCCGGTAATTTTAAAGCCCTCCCGCCCGTTCAGGCAAACGACCGCGGGAGCGTTTACTTCTTCCGGCCGCCCGCCAATCGCTATAACGCCGCTGCCGGTTTCCGCAAAAAAAATCTTCAGCATCTCGCAGTCCTGCGAGCTTATTGAGTTTTCCTCCAATTTTAAAGGCAGCCGTATATTCTTTTCCGGATTCTCAATACAAAACTCCATTCCAGACCTCTTGCCGGGTGATACCTTGATTATATCCTATACAATGGAGCATTTCCATCACATACCCGAAAGATATTCGTTGCAGCTTATCACCTTTGCGAATGCAAAAGCGAGTGCGGACATGGCCGTCGCATGCACAAAATCGGCAGGTATTTCTACGCCCTTGAATTCAAAGTTCCTGGTAGTGCAGGCGTCATGCACCACAATGCACTTATAGTCCAGATCGAAGGCTTCCCTTGTCGTCGTGTCTACGCACATCTGGCTCATCATTCCACATATCACAAGCTCGTCGATTTCTTTGTCCTTCAATTGCCGGTGCAGAGTCGTGCCCTTGAAGCTTCCCGGAGTTTGTTTTGAAACAACTGCCTCTCCAGGCTCCGGTCTTACATTTTCATGGATGTCCGCTCTATGCTTTTCATCCTCCTGAAGATTTGGAACATCGATCTCGTGTTTTATATGGAATACAGGCAGATTTTCCTCCCTGAAGCGGTCCAGAAGCCTCCTGGCATTCAGGCTGGCGGGTATGCAGTCCTTCAGCCCGTTTTCTCCGAAGTAGAAATTCTGGACATCAATGATCAATAAAGCTCTTCCCATAACAGAACCTCCTTTTTGCTTTTATTATCTCCGGAAATCCTGTTGTTTGGAATGGAATATCGGCATTAAAAATGTGCTTATTGTCACTCGTCTTTATATTGAGGGACTTCCCGGATTATGCAGCTGCCTGTTTTTTGAAGCAAGCGCTTCGCTCAGGTTCGCATAGCAATAGGCGCAGGCGTGAGCGCAGCTGTTGTAAGCCCCCATGTCGACGGAAGCCGCGCAAAGGCAGCCTTTTCGCTGGTTCCTATCCTTATCCGGGCGCAAATCCAGATGAAAAATTTCGTTGAGCAGGAATGCGTCTATACAGCTTCCGTGCATGACTCCCCACTTCTCAAGATCAAGGGATTCAGAACATGAGTAAACCTTCATACCGTTCGCCGACGCCAGGCCGCTGATGCCGGAAACCAGTGGGTCAAGACTTTCTCCGTATTCCGGCCGCGTTATGTCAAAAGCCCTGAAGCCGTTTGCTTTTTCCAGGATATCAAATCTTTTTGAAAGCTTCCCATAAAAGTCGACAAAGCTGATTACCACCCTTTCACAGTATCCCGAAAGCCTGTGCGAAATTTCGTTGAACCTCTCCAGATGGTATTCCACGGGCGTTGTACTGCCGACAATGATAGGGTCATACCTCCATACCATTCTTTTAGGTCCGAGTCTCGAAGCCAGCCTTTGAAAGGTATCCAGCCTTCTGCCGAGAGGAGGGACGCCGGGCTCGAGAAAGCCGGGGTAATCATTCAGGGTATATTGGAAGTAATACCGTAAGCCGATGCTGTCAAGCCTGTCAAGATGTTTCTGCATAGGCTCCGGGTTCTTGCTCCAGAATACCACAGCGTCGACATCCTGCGGCAGCAGGCTGACTATTCTAGCCTGGGAGGGGTTAAAGGGATTTACGCTTTTAAACCAGCCTTCCGTAAGCCTGTTCATAAACCATCCGGAATAAAACGCAGGAATGTCCGTCCTCCTGCTTGCGCTAATTATCATGGCTTTCCTTAAATTCCTTCTTTATAAATATTTCGTCCATTTATCTTTTCTTCCTGATATCACAGCTATACCGCCATTTAAGCTGTCTGACGGGAGCATTGCCGAAAAGTTCCTACGACCGTCCCATTGATGCCTGTCATATTTTCCCGCACTGATAATACAAATAAAAATATATCACAAGAACGGGAGAGGGTTATGCTGATATTGACCGTATCGGCCTCGCTGTTTGCGGCGATGCTGCTTTTCATGCTTCTCAGGCCTTCGGGGGTCGTATATGTCAAAAGG
>JAEZJL010000486.1 GCA_023415815.1 Bacillota bacterium
CTCGTAGACAGGTTTATAGATGAGGCAGGTGCTGCCTGATGCCGCTTGTTGAGAAAAGATATGCGGAAGCGCTGATAAAGATATCCGCAGAAAAGGACAAAATAGCACAGCACCAGCAGGAACTCGGCATGGTGGCGGACATATACGGAAGCCAGCCCGATTTCAGGGATTTCCTTCTTAATCCAAAGACGGATATAGAGGCCAGAAGAGGCCTGGTGCGCGGTGCGTTCAAGGGAAGAATAGAGGATGAGGTGCTCAATTTCATTCTCCTCCTGCTGGACAAGGGCAGGATAAAATTTTTGCAGGGCGTTTATGAGGAATATGTAAGGCTCGCGGAAGAAAAGCAGAATATACTCAGCATAGACATCTTATCTGCCGCGCCGTTGGAAGGCAGACAGGTGGACGGTATTGCAGAAAAATTCAGAAGGCTTTACAATGCTTCGTCGGTGAAGGCTTCGGTCGTTATCGACGGGAGTCTGGTGGGCGGCGTCAGGGTCCGTATCGGCGACAAGCTCATGGACGGAAGCATAAAGGGACGGTTGAAGGAACTGCAGGAGATCCTGCTGAAATAGAGCTACGCCGCAATTGCAAAAGCAAGGCGCTTAAATTGATATGAGGTGAATACAATGAATCTGAAACCAGAGGAAATAAGCTCGATTATAAAGCAGCAGATAGAGAGCTACGGCACAAAGCCTACGACCGAGGATATCGGTTACGTGCTCCAGTCGGGTGACGGCATCGCCAGGATATACGGCCTCCGCGAGTGCATGTACGGCGAGCTGCTTGAGTTTGAAGGCGGCGAGCACGGCATGGCGCTGAATCTAGAAGAAGACAATGTCGGCTGCGTCCTCCTCGGAAGTGAAAAACAGATAAAGGAAGGCACTACGGTCAAGAGGACCTCAAGGACGGTCGAGGTGCCCGTGGGCGAAGCCCTTATAGGCAGGGTTGTAAATCCCCTGGGTATTCCGCTCGACGGAAAGGGCGACCTGAATACTACCAAATTCAGGCCAATCGAGTTCCTGGCTCCGGGCGTTATAGACAGAAAGTCGGTCAATAAGCCGCTTCAGACCGGAATCATGGCCATAGACGCCCTCACCCCGATAGGAAGAGGCCAGAGGGAATTGATCATCGGCGACCGGCAGACCGGCAAGACCGCCATAGCAATCGACACGATAATTAATCAGAAGGGCAAGGACGTTATTTGCATATATGTCGCCATAGGCCAGAAGGCTTCCACTGTCGCCAGCATATACAGCACGCTGGAGAGATTCGGCGCAATGGAGTATACCATTATTGTCTCATCGACGGCCAGTGAGATGGCCACAATACAGTACATCGCTCCCTATGCGGGCTGCGCGATGGCCGAGGAATTCATGTACGACGCTCATAAGGACGTGCTGATCATATATGACGACCTGTCCAAGCACGCCGTCGCCTACAGGGCGATGTCACTGCTCCTCCGTAGGCCGCCGGGACGCGAGGCCTTCCCCGGAGACGTGTTCTATCTGCATTCCAGACTGCTGGAAAGGGCCGCCAGGCTTTCGGACGAGCTGGGCGGCGGTTCGATTACGGCGCTGCCGATAATCGAGACCCAGGCGGGCGATATCTCAGCGTATATCCCTACAAATGTCATATCGATAACCGACGGGCAGATATTCCTTGAAACCGAGTTGTTCTACTCGGGCCAGCGCCCCGCAGTCAATGTCGGCGTATCCGTATCAAGGGTCGGCGGCTCGGCGCAGATAAAAGCCATGAAGAAGATCGCCGGACCACTCAGAGTGAACCTTGCCCAGTACAGGGAGCTCGCGGTATTCGCACAGTTCGGCTCCGATCTTGACAAAGCCACCAGGGATAAGCTTATCGAGGGCGAAAGGCTGCTTGAGACCTTGAAGCAGCAGCTGTACGCTCCGATGCCGGTAGAGGATCAGGTAATCGTGCTATATATCGCAACAAATAAATATCTTATGGACATCCAGGTAAGGGATGTTAAGAAGTATAACCATAACGCACTGGAATACGTAAAAAACAATTATCCGCAGGTCCCGCAGTCAATTTTGCAGACCGGTGAGCTGAAGCCGGAGATGGAAGAAATTCTTAAAAAGGCTCTGGATGAATACAGCTCATCCTTCGTTCAGGGGTGATATTTTATGGCTAGCATGCGTGAAATCAAGCTACGAATAAAGAGCATAAAGGAAACCAGGCAGATAACCAAGGCAATGAAGCTCATTTCCGCCGCCAAGCTGAAAAAGGCGAGAAAGCAGCTTGAGCAGACACTGCCTTATTTCGACAAGGTGAAGTCCACTATTGCAGACATACTTATACACAGCGGCAATATCGACAACCCTTATTTCGATCTCAGGAACGACAAGAAGGAAAAAAAGACCGGCTTTATCGTACTGACCGGAGACAAGGGTCTTGCAGGCGGCTACAACCACAATATCATTAAACTGGCCGAAGGCAGGATCAGCGCTTCACCCGGCTCCACGCTCTTTGTGGCGGGCCACATGGGACGCAATTATTTCAGCAGGAAAAGTTTCAAAATGCATGAAGATTTTGACTACCCAGTGCAAAATCCTACCGTATATAGGGCAAGGGAAATAGCAGAAATCGTGCTTGAGCTGTTCAGCAAGGGAGAACTCGACGAGGTCTATATCGTGTATACCCTCATGGTCTCCACCATCAAGCTCGTACCCCAGGTCATGAAGCTGCTCCCGCTGGAACTCGACGCTCTCAAGGAGGACATAGGCCTGTCCGAGGATAATGTAAAAATAGACGACCTGTTCAATTATGAACCTTCGCCCAAGGCCGTTTTCGACGTCCTTATACCGAAATACGTGAAGGGTATCGTTTACGGCGCGCTCGTTGAGGCATTCACAAGCGAGCAGAGCGCCAGGATGAGCGCGATGGACAATGCCACCTCCAATGCGGACGATATGCTGCAGTCCCTGAACCTCTTCTACAACAGGGCCAGGCAGGCGGCAATCACCCAGGAAATATCGGAGATCGTCGGCGGCGCTGCGGCGCTGCAGTAAGTCAAAGATGCTTTTAGAGCATGGAAGTCTGGCAGTATGGTAAATAAAAGGGATAAATGCAGTAAAATTGTAGCCAATGCAGCTCAGCAAACAGGAAAAACGGCAGCAGGTTATCGTAAAAGCTTAAATTTACAATCAGGAAACGTCGGGTGCCGGAAGAACAGAAAAGGTTATGCACATAGCGTTTTGGAAGGAGTGGAAGAATGGCTGAGACAAATAAAGGCCATATAGTTCAGATTATAGGCCCTGTCATCGATATCAGGTTTGAGAACGGAGAGCTTCCCAATATCTATAATGCAATCAATATCGACAACAAGGGCGTGAAGATTGTTGCGGAGGTCATGCAGCACCTCGGAAACCAGATGGTCAGATGCGTTTCAATGTCGTCTACCGACGGACTGGTGAGGGGCATGGAGGCTGTCAATACAGGCGAGCCGATCAAGGTCCCGGTCGGCAAGGAAACCCTCGGAAGGGTGCTTAACGTCCTTGGCGAACCGGTTGACAAATTCGGAGAGGTGGGCGCTTCCGTATACTGGCCGATACACAGGCCGGCGCCGGGCTTTGAGGAACAGCTACCCGCGACCGAAATACTCGAGACAGGGATCAAGGTCATAGACCTGCTCGCTCCATATGCCAAGGGCGGTAAAATAGGCCTCTTCGGCGGCGCAGGCGTGGGCAAGACCGTCCTAATACAGGAGCTCATCAGAAATATCGCAACCGAGCACGGCGGCTATTCCGTCTTCACCGGCGTCGGTGAAAGGTCCAGGGAAGGAAACGATCTCTGGCATGATATGCGGGATTCCGGCGTTATCGAGAAGACCGCTCTTGTATTCGGACAGATGAACGAG
The DNA here is from genome assembly GCA_023415815.1 of Bacillota bacterium. GTDB lineage: Bacteria > Bacillota > Clostridia > Acetivibrionales > DTU013 > JAEZJL01. Next base: position 3,881 of record JAEZJL010000486.1, read on the forward strand.
CCGCCAGGATCAAGAATGAGGGTTGGCCTGACCGGACTGACCATAGCCGAGTATTTCAGGGATACGCTTGGGCAGGACGTGCTCCTGTTCATAGACAATATATTCAGGTTCATACAGGCAGGCTCCGAGGTCTCCGCCCTTCTGGGCAGGGTTCCTTCAGCCGTTGGCTACCAGCCGACTCTGGCTACGGACGTCGGCGTCCTCCAGGAGAGGATAACCTCCACCAAAAAGGGCTCGATCACGTCGGTACAGGCAATATACGTGCCCGCGGACGACCTTACTGACCCCGCGCCTGCAACCACCTTCGCGCATCTTGACGCCATGACGGTGCTTTCAAGGGCAATTGTTGAGGAAGGCATCTATCCGGCTGTCGACCCTCTCGATTCGAATTCCAGGATACTTGACCCGAGGGTCGTGGGCGAGGAGCATTATAATGTTGCAAGGCATGTTCAGGAAATATTGCAAAGATACAAGGAGCTGCAGGATATCATCGCCATCCTCGGCATGGATGAATTGACGGAGGAAGACAAGCAGACAGTTTACAGGGCGAGGAAGATTAAGAGATACCTCTCCCAGCCTTTCTTCGTGGCCGAGAACTTCACCGGCTATCAGGGGAAATACGTCCCGATAAAGGAAACCATCCGAGGCTTTAAGGAGATTACGGACGGTAAGATGGACGACATCCCCGAGGCGGCCTTCTTCATGAAGGGCTCCATTGACGAAGTGTACGAAGCAGCCAAGAGCATGTAGGGGGTGTTTTGATGGCAAACACATTTTATCTCGAAATAGTGACCCCCGACAGGAAGTTTTTCTCGGGCGAAGTCGAAATGCTGGTCCTGAAGACCCCGGAAGGTGAAATCGGTATACTGGAGGGCCATATGCCCATGGTAGTGGCGGTCGCAATCGGACCCATCCGTATCCTGAAGGACGGAGAATGGCTGGAGGCCGTGCTGTCCGAGGGGTTTATGGAGATCATGCAGGACAAGACCGTTATACTGGCTGACACGGCAGAGTGGCCTAACGAAATTGATATAAACAGGGCCAAGGCGGCGCAGGAACGTGCAAATGAGCGGCTTCAAAGCCAGTTGAGCCGGCTTGAGTATATGAGGACGCAGGCCGCCCTGCAAAGAGCCTTCTCAAGGCTTCAGGTTTCCTCAAAATTGAAAAGATAATAGTAAAAGAAGCCAGCAGCATAGCCGGTGTTGAACCGCCGACTATGTTGCTTTTTTATGCTCATGCGAGTGCAGATGCTCCATGCAGTATTCATGGTCGCCTTCGCACTCTGCGCAATACCTGAAATCCAGATCCTTGTCGTCCTTTTCCGAACGTCCGCATATCTCGCATCTGTGTATGGTTATATCCCTCGGCAGCTTAGCTTCATAGGCCTTCTTTTTGTAATAAGCCCTTCCCCCCGACCTGAGAGCAGAGTAAAGGTCCTTCCAAAAAAAGAGCAGGAAATTCAGTATCGAGGCAATTACCATAATCCTGGTAGGCAGTGAGCCCACAACCAGGGTATATACCAGAAAGGCGGCATCCAGCCAGGCCATGTACTTAATCTTTATAGGCAGAATAAAGAACAGCATTATCTGATAATTCGGATAAATGCACGCAAACGCCAGGAATAGCGAGAGATTAAGATACACTGAGGTCGCAGTGCCGCCCGTTATGAAGGCCCCGGCTATCGTAGCAATTATGCCGATAAAGTAATAGGCATTGAATTTGAAGGTCCCCCACTCGTTTTCCAGGCTTGATCCGATCATATAATAGAAATATAGCGCAAAAACCAGCCAAAGCAATGAAAATGTCGGAGGTATGAAAATAAAGGTTATCAGCCTCCACACCTCGCCCCGCATCACAAGCTGGGGATCAAGCGTCAGCTTGCTGAGGAATACGCCTGTCGGGTCCAGATACGTCAAAATGAAAACTACTGCGTTAAGTCCGATAATATATGTCATGAGGCCTTTTATGCCGATGTGCCCCAGCTTTCTCTCCAGCTTGTCCAGAAATCTCAAATATACCCATCCCTTCGTTAGTTTTATCTATATACCTGTCCGCCTTATGGGTCTTTTATTATGTTCCCCATTTTCGGCCGGAATGTGCAAAGCCGGCTACTTATCCCTGTCTTTATTCCTGCCGCGGAAAAGGGACAAGCCTCCGAAACCGCTGATGACGGCGATATAAAAACCGAAATCATAAATAAGGCCCTGGTTCGCCGTCTCATACACCCTAATACCCTTTCTGAAAAGCCCTATTACCAGCGAAATCGGTGCAACCCAGCCGTGCCATATCCCCCAGAAGAAGCCCGCCGGATTTGTCTGCGTATTGGTCCCGTCGCCCGGGATACAGCCTGTGAGCACCAGAGGCAGCAGCAGTACGAGCAGGATGAGGAGCGCGCTTTTCTTCGTCATAGGATTACCTCCCTTTATAAACATAAGAATAACAGACCCCAATAAATTATACAATATTTATGAAATTTAGTCTGATACGATAAAACATATGCAGAGAGCCAGATGGAGAAAGCATGTAAAAGCAATGTGGAAAGCTCCGGTTTTCGGAGGTGTGCGGAAACTCATATAATGGTTTATATCATAATTTCCCGGCCGGCGGTTGTTTACGATTCTACCATAGCGCCTCCGTTTACATGGATCACCTGTCCTGAGACGTCGCTTGAATCGTGGGAAGCCAGATACACATATGCAGGCGCCAGTTCAAACGGCTGTGCGGCGCGTTTCATGGGAACCTCCAGAC
>JAEZJL010000099.1 GCA_023415815.1 Bacillota bacterium
CTATATCACAGGATAGGGCTTTGCATATACGGCCCATTACCTCCATGCTGACCGGCTGATTCTTTGACAGCTTTGCCAGCGTGGTCGTGCTGATGTCTGCAAGCTTAAGCAAATCGGTCTTCTTCAATTTTTTATCCAACAAAAGCTTCCACAGCTTGATATAGCTTATCGCCATAAGTGCGACCTCCAATGGCAGAATAATAACATAATACCAAATACATGCGGAAGCTTCAATGTTATTTCCTGAAACATAAAAATTAATTCAGCGACAACAGAAAAAATGTTGCCGATTTGCAGTTTTATAATTTTAATTTATTTAGCAGCATAAGAAGGAGGGTATGCCCCTGATAGTAGAAGATAAAGTGCGTATCCGGCGCCGCGCCGGAGGTGAAAAATCCCGGGGACTGAAGTCCCCGGGATTTTTACCACTCATTCGATTTGCAGCCGCTGCGCCTGGGCATTACAAGCCAGGCTACGAAATAAGCCAGCAGGCCCAGGCCGTGAAGGAAAAAGGTTAAAAACCAGATCACCCTGACGACGGTAGGGTCTATATTGAAATACTCGCCGATGCCTCCGCAAACTCCGCCCAGTTTTTTATTTGTATTTGACAGATATAATTTTCTTTCCATAATTTTATACTCCTTTATTCATTGTTTAATAATCTTTACAGTTAATGATACGCAAGCCATGGACCGGTGTCTGATAAAATTATCGCCGGGACGTGAAAACCCCCCGAAAACGCGCTGCGGCCCACCCCCTGTCATCGGGGATGGGCCGCCGGAAAGCGGCGGAACCGCCGCATATGTCATATATGCCTGAGGGCTGATCCGCAAAGCTCTCGCCCAGCCCGGGAATTCACGCGCCCGCCGCGTTCATGTCCGGATCAGTTCAGAAATGTGTCCCTCGGTGAAGGCGCGCACAAGCTCCATAGAATTGCTTATGCGGTAAGGCAGGACGATACCGCCGCGAGCCTGGTCGCCAATGCGGTGGGAGTCGGAGCCGGAGGACATTTTGAGCCCGTTGTCCGCAGCGTACTTGTACGCCACTTCATTTCTGGGATCGTGCCTTACGTTCCCGTTGTATACCTCGACCCCGTCAATAAGCGCCGGCGGAGCGGGGATCATGAAGGGCCTGAAGGGATGGGCCTGGAATACGAGCAGCCCCCTTCCCTCCGTAAGCTTTCTGAAGCCCTCCAGTCCGAGCTTGTAGGGCTCCTTTATTTCCTTGAGGAATTGCTCGTCGACGCCGAATATCAGATAATCGTTGTTGTTTTCGGTAAAGGTCAGCTCGATCCCGAGGATGATGTCGAGGCCATACAGCTTTCCGGCCTCAACCGCCGCCTTATAGCCCTTCAGGTATGTATCGACCTTCCCGCCCCAGCTTTTCAGGAACTGCATGTCAAAAAAATTCTTTATGAAATGGTCTGTTATCACAACTCCGCTGTAGCCCGCCTCGCTGTACAGGCGTATCATTTCGGCCGCGGGGACCTTGCCGCAGGGGCTTGTTTCCGATGTGTGCACATGTGTGTCGTATTTGTATCCTGTCATTCTATCCACCTTTGCTAAATCCTTATCCTTAATACTGTCTTTCAAAGTCGATCCGGTTGGGCATCGGCTCGCCCCGTCGGTATAAAACCAGGCTCTGCGCAAACAGCTCCATGGCCCTTTCCGTATAATACGGGCTCACGCCTGCATTATGCGGGGTTATGATCACATTTTCCATATCCCAGAGCGGGCTGCTTTCAGGGAGCGGCTCCTTGTGGAAGACGTCAAGGCCCGCCCCGGCAATCCGGCCCTGTTTCAGCGCCATGATCATTGCTTCCTCGTCCACGGTATCGCCGCGGGACATGTTGATGAATATGCTGTCCGGCTTCATTGCATCGAATTCCTTTGAGCCTATGAGATGGAAGGTTTCACTGGTGAGAGGGGTCAGCAGCAGCGTATAATCCGCCTGTTCCAGCGCCTCATGCAGCCTGTCCATCCCCAGCACTTCGTCGAAGTAATCCAGGGGCTCTGCATGCTTTTTTATTCCCGTTACGCTGAGGTCGAAGGCTTTGGCCTTCCTGGCGACCTCGCGGCCTATCCGGCCCGCGCCTACGATGCATAAGTTCTTTCCGGCGAGCTCCGACAGGGAGCCGTACGACCTCCATTTGCGCTGCAGCTGGCCGCGCAGACTTAAATGCAGCCCCCTGCTGAAAGCGAGCATCATGCCCAGCACGTGCTCCGCTATCTGAGTGCCGTGGATGCCGCTGACATTCGTCACCATCACGCCTCTTTCCGACAGCTGTGAAAAAGGCAGCTTCTCCACTCCTGCGCTCGTAATGAAAAGCCATTTCAGGCTGCCGCAGTATTTCAGCAGCCCGCTGTCGAAGCCTCCCCACGAAATGAGTATTTCAGCCCTGGGCAGGAGGCCTTCGGCCTCTTTGGGGCTTTTGAACACAAGGATATCCTCGCCTGTTTTTTGTTTTACGAAATCAATATTTTCCTTTCCAAGTTCAACCAGAGATATAATCATTGCGACCTCCATACTGTGTTTTCTGAATTATTATAAAGTTATTACCATTATACCATATTCGAAGCCGGAGCATGAGAAATCCTTCGCCTCACCGGCTCGAAAAAGCCGTTCGCAGCACGCTCCAGGATTTTTTCCGGGACAGGCCGGGTCAATCGAATTTTCCAGAATCTGTATTGCAAAACCGGAATTAATATGTAAAAATAATACGGCCTGCTTTGTTTTAAGGACGGCCCTTTACTAATGTGGCAGTCCTGGCGTTGGATAAAAGCACGCCCCAGGAAAGGAACTTCAACCGGAGGTATTGGGAACATGGACTCGTGGTTTACTGTAGAAGAAATAGACGGCAGGACTTATGCGATAAGCGAATACGGCCATCCCCAGGAGGTCCGTTCATATCTGCTTACGGGTGAGGAATACGCCTGCCTGATCGACACCGGCCTGGGAATACAAAATATCAAGGATGTGACAGATACCCTGACAGGCTTGCCGATCAAGGTCATTACCACCCACATGCATTTTGATCACGTTGGGGGGCACAGACTTTTCAAGGAAATATATGTGCACAGGGAAGAGGCCGATTGGCTCAGAAACGGTATGCCCATGCCATTGGAAGAAATCCGGGAATACATTATGGAGGGACCGCTGACAAGACCGTTTCCCGAGGATTTTGATATAAATTGCTATTACCCTTATACCGGAGAACCTTTCTGCGAATTGCAGGATGGCGACATCGTCGGATTAGGCGGGCGCAAGCTTGAAATAATACATACTCCTGGCCATTCTCCGGGACATATCTGCATCGTAGAAGAGGAAAAAGGCTATTTGTTTACCGGAGATTTATTATATAAAGGGACATTATACGCTTTTCTCCCTGAGTCCGACCCGGCTGAATACAGGCGTTCACTGCAAAAAATCTCCGGGCTGAAGAATATAAAAAGGATATTGCCTTCTCATAATGATTTAAATGTGGATTTCGATTTTGTTCAGGAGGTCCTGGGGGCTTTTGACCAGCTGGCAAAGGAGCGGCTTTTGAAAAAAGGCTCCGGAGTATACGGATACGATAATTTCAGAATCAGCTTATAGGGAAGGTGCGGCCTACAGGGGAAGTTTTCCTTTAAAAGATGATTTATATTGACTTTTATTAGAGCTCCATTATAATAAAAAAAGTATAAATTTGTTTATGAGGTATTATTTATGAAATTTCCGCTTTGCATTGTTTTAGCTCCATGCAGGGTCTGATACCGGACGGAGGGTGCATGGAGCGGTAAAATTACCGTCCTTAATCGGGCTTTGCATTTCTTAAAATCATATTTTTAATTTTAAGGAGCAAAGTCATGAAGCTATTCAATATACAACCCGGAATGCGGAGTTTTTTGATTCTCTGGAGCAGCCAGGCGATTTCTTCGTTTGGCAGCGCCATGACCAGTTTTGCGCTTATCATCTGGGCATACAGGCAGCAGGGTACTGCGTCGAGCATCACCTGGCTCGCGGTTTGCTCGTATCTGCCGTCGATTTTATTCTGCTTTGCGGCAGGGGCGCTGGCAGACAGGTGGAATAAAAAGAAAATCATGCTCGTGTGCGATTTTGCAGCGGCATTGGGGACATTGACCGTTCTGCTGCTGTTCGGCACGTCAAGCCTCAGGATATGGCACCTGTACGCGGTCAACATAATTCTTAGTTTTATGAACGCGTTTCAAAGTCCCGCCGCGGCCGTGGCGGTGACTCTCATTGCGCCGAAGGAGCAATATGTGAGGGTCAGCGGGATGCAGGCCTTTTCCAATTCGCTCTCCACGATTCTGACCCCTGCTCTTGCGACGGCGATTCTTGCTTTCGGGGGAATGGAAACGGTTTTTGCCGTTGACCTGATAACTTTTGCCGTTGCGTTCACGGCGCTGCTGTTCTTTATAAAAATACCCGAGGTGCATGCGGACGGCTGCGAAGAGAAGGAACCCTTTTTGAAGGGCTGCCGCGCCGGCTTGAATTTCCTTAGAGAGCATATGCCTATCTGGAAGATGATACTCTTCTTTTCATTTATCAATCTCCTGGCCTCTATGGCGGGAAACGGCATTATGCCCGCCATGATACTCGCCCGGACCGGCGATAACCAGATAACGCTCGGCATGGTTTCTTCGGCGATCGGCATAGGCACGCTTGCCGGAAGCATTCTGATTACGGCGGCAAAGCCCGCAAAAAGCAGGACAAGGGTGATTTTTCTTTCCTGCGGTATTTCCTTTTTGCTGTGCGACGTCCTGTGGGGCATCGGGAGGGATGCGACTATCTGGGTGTTTGCCGCTTTTGCCGGAAATCTTCCGCTGCCGTTCCTGAACGCAAACCTGACCGCCATTATGCGCACGAAGGTGCCTGTCGAGATGCAGGGCCGGGTATTCTCCACCCGCGACACCTTCCAATATATCACCATCCCCGTCGGACTTTTCCTCGGAGGATTTCTGGCGGACCGCGTTTTCGAGCCCTTTATGCTGAACGCTTCCGCTGTTCAGCAGACGCTTTCGAAGCTTGTCGGGACGGGAAAAGGGTCGGGCATGGCCGTGATCTTTTTAATTACCGGGATAGTCGGCTTTTTTGCGAGTGTATGTAGTCTGAGAAATCCCGTATATAAAGAACTGGACACATGATGTGCACGCCCGGAAGCGTTTCTGTGCAGCCGCATGATCGGGAGAGGGGCTGCCGGCATATATCCCACAAATTATGCGCCGACAGCCCCGTTTTCTATAACGTTCCGCCTGCCACTGGCATATTATTGGAATAAATGTTATATTTATTTATGTAACCGCTTGTAAAATAATTTAATAAGGAGAATACAGATATGCCGATGGGTCCGGATCCGACTTTTCCATTTATGGCGACATTTATTCCGGTAATTGTCGTACTGGGTTTTATTTTAGTCTTCGGGGTGATCATTTTCCAAATCTTCAAAGGCGTCGGGAAATGGAGCCACAACAATGCCCAGCCCGAACTGACCGTGAGTGCGGCGATAGTTGCCAAAAGGACGGATGTTTCGAGCGGAATGTCCGATGTGGACGACATGCATCATCACCATACATACAC
>JAEZJL010000120.1 GCA_023415815.1 Bacillota bacterium
CGTCCTCGTGGGCTCGGTTAAACAGCTCTCGGAGATTACTGCGCAAACAACCCGTGCCAACGGACAGATAGCGGAAAATACGGGCAGGGTCGTAAACGGCTCCGAAGATACGCTGAAGCTAATCGACGAGGCCGCAAGAGAGGTGGAGAACATATCCGCGAGCTTCAACACGGTCGCGGGGGACGGGAGGCTGATCGCGGATATTTCTCAGCAGGTCAGCAGGATGAATGAAGAAAACGGGCAGGCAATAGGCAGGGCTATCGGAAAGATGCAGATGATAGAAACCGCCGCAAACGACAGCAAGGTTTTGATTACAAAGCTTGGGGAAAGGTCCAGCGAGATAGGCAGGATCGTCGAGGTCATCTCCGGAATATCTGTTCAGACAAACCTGCTTGCGCTCAACGCGGCAATCGAATCCGCAAGGGCGGGCGAGCAGGGTAAGGGCTTTGCCGTGGTGGCCACCGAGATAAGGTCGCTCGCCGAGCAATCGGAAAGGGCGGCAAAGGACATTACGGCGCTCATAAAAAGCATCATCGAAGACACCGCCAAAGCCGTGAAATCCATGGACAAAAGCTCAGTCATGGTCGGAGAGGGCCTTGCCGCGATAAACGAAGCCGGCGCGTCCTTCAAAAAGGTATCCTCGGCTGACCTGGAAATGAATAAAAAGATACGCGAGGTAAGCGATTCGACCGTAGAGGCTGCCGGCAGCAGCAACCGCATCGTGGGCATAGTTAGGAGCATCAGGGATATAAACCATACGAGCATGGGAAAGCTGCAGGAAATCGCCGCCGCCTCCCAGGAGCAGCTCGCCTCCATGCAGCAGGTTTCCGCCTCCGTCGACACCATAGAAAAAATATCCGGAGAACTCCTCGAAGTAGTCAACGCGACGGGGGACGCCTCTTAATGCGACAGCGGGGGACGGTTCTCAAATTGTCGCACTGATTTTAGCCAATGCGCAGGGCAATTTAATTTAACAGGCATAAAAATGGCTGTGAACATTGGAGCCGATCGTTAAAGAAGGAAATTTGAAGAAGCACAGGTAGTTTATATAGAAAATACTTATACTGATTCATTAAAGACAGCTTTAAATTTCATACATATATGATTTGCTCAGTGCTAGCGTTAGCCGGGCGGCACTTTTTTTCCAATTCAGGGCGGAGAGCAAATACGAATCAGCTTGTACAGGAAAGTACATAAAAACAAATTTCAGTAATATGTAAATCTGTTTTCGCGCTGATCATCCCCTGGTCTCAGTGCGGTCAGACCCGTACGTCTATACTTCCACCCTTGTGAGGCGTGACAGAGCTTTCCATGACCTTTGCGCTTGTTGTCTGCATACTCTGCATAAGCAATGCGACAGACTGGGCATCATGGCCCATTGCCTTGCGCAGCGTGGCTATACCGATTGCCTGCTTGAGGCTGCTTATGTTGGCCTGCAGCATATCGCTGATTTCCATACATCTACCTCCTTCCAAATAGCTTCAGCGTCAAAAAGGACATTCCTCGACGTACAGTCCGTCGGCGGGAGAGATGTGTCCCAAATAGTTTCAGCGTCAAAAGGGGACATATCTCGACGCACAGTCCGTCGGCGGGAGAGATGTGTCCCAAATAGCTTCAGCGTCAAAAGGGGACATATCTCGACGCACAGTCCATCGGCGGGAGAGATGTGTCCCCTCTCCATATTACCACAGGTAAAGTATGAATGCACTACATAATATTTCTACTTGCACTCCTGTTTTCGTGATATAATTAGTTATAATCTGCATACAACATACTAGTGGAGGTCTTTCAAATGTATAATATTCCGGATGTGAAGCTTGGAATAGCGGCCGTGAGCAGGGATTGCTTTCCTGCGCAGCTCAGCAAAACAAGGCGGAAAGCTGTTGTAGAAGCCTGTCGGGCAAGGAAGATAAACATTTATGAAGCGCAAACAATCGTAGAAAATGAAAAAGACGTATTGAAAGCCCTGGAAGAATTAAAAACAGCGGGAGTCAATGCGGTTATCGTATACCTTGGAAATTTCGGACCCGAGGGTCCGGAAACCATGCTTGCTCAGAAATTTGCAGGCCCGGTCATGTTTGCCGCGGCGGCCGAGGAAACCGAAGCAAACCTCTTCGACGGGCGCGGGGACGCCTACTGCGGTATGCTCAACGCCTCCTACAACCTTTCCCTGAGGAATCTGAACCCGTATATACCCGAATACCCGGTCGGCACGCCGGAGGAAATCGCCGGTATGATAGCAGACTTCGAAAGCATCGCAAGAGTCATCCTCGGAATCAAAAATCTGAAAATATTCACCTTCGGCCCGAGACCGTATGATTTCCTGGCCTGCAACGCACCGATAAAGCCGCTCTTCGACCTGGGTGTGGAGATCATGGAGAATTCGGAGCTCGACCTGTTCGAGGCCTTTAAGAAGCATGAGGGAGACCCCAGGATTCCGGCAGTTGTGAAGGACATGGAGGACGAGCTTGGAGAGGGCAACGGATATCCGGGCATACTGCCGCGACTTGCGCAGTATGAACTCACCCTGACGGATTGGTTCGACAACAACAAAGGCGCTTCGGATTACGCGGTATTTGCGAACAAATGCTGGCCCGCCTTCCAGTCCCAGTTTGGCTTCGTCCCATGCTATGTTAACTCAAGGTTCGCCTCCAGGGGGATACCGATTGCCTGTGAGACTGATATTTACGGCGCTCTGAGCGAGTACATAATAACCTGTGCCACCATGCAGCCGGCGACAATTCTTGATGTTAACAATACCGTGCCAAAGGATATGTATGATGGCAACCGGGACAAATTCAGCGGCTACAGCCTTACGGATCTGTTTATGGGCTTCCACTGCGGGAATACCTCCAGCTGCTGTATGAAAAACTGTTCAATGAAATATCAATTTATCATGCGCAGGGCGCTTGAGCCCGATAAAGAGCCGGACATATCAAGAGGCACACTTGAGGGCACGATAAGACCCGGCGACATAACCTTCTTCAGGCTTCAGGGCACCGCCCGCTCCGCTCTGGCGAGCTATGTCGCCGAGGGCGAGATAATCGATGTGGACCCGAAATCCTTCGGCGCTATCGGCGTCTTTGCTATCAAGGAGATGGCAAGGTTCTACAGGCATGTCCTGATTGCGAAGAGATATCCGCACCACGGGGGCGTCGCATTCCGGCATGCGGGAAAAGTTCTTTTTGCGGCGATGAAAATGCTAGGGGTCGAGGATGTGGCCTTCAACCGGCCTTCATCGATGCTTTATCAGGATGAGAATCCTTACAAATAAATAATGATACAAGGGCGGGGTGGTAAAGCAATGCAGCTTAAGCCTCCATATGACGTGAGCAGTATCCCGAATCTCAGGGATATGCTGGAGCAGAGCGTAAAGCGGTACGGAGAAAAGGATGCCTTTCTTGTCAAGGATCCGGCCGGAAGCTACAGGGGAGTATCCTACAGACGGTTTGGCGAGGATGTGCATGCCCTTGGAGCTGCGCTTGCCGGGCTGGGGCTTGAAAACGGCTTTATAGCAGTTATTGGAGAGAACCGTTACGAGTGGTGTGTTTCGTATCTGGCGGCCGCCAACCATGTCGGTGTTGTCATGCCCATAGACAAGGAGCTGCCGGCTGCGGAAAAGGAGAATCTGCTGTCAAAAGGAGATGCCGCTGCGGTCATATTTTCAGGGAAATTTTCCGATGAGCTGAAAGGCATAAGCAAAAGGCTTCAAACGGTCAAGCATTACATTAATATGGACCTGGAGGAGGATGCGGAAGGCTCGCTTTCCTACGGGAAGCTGCTTGAGAAGGGCAGAAGCCTTATAACGGAAGGCAGGTTTGACCCCTCGGGACACCGCATAGAAAACGACGGGCTGGGCATTCTCCTGTTTACCTCGGGAACTACCGACCATGCCAAGGGCGTCATGCTCTCCCATGCCAACGTTTGTTCGGATCTGATGGCCGTATGCCGGACGGTTTATGCCGATGAAGGGGATGCGACGCTTTCGATCCTTCCCATACATCATACCTACGAATGCACGATCGGCTTTCTGGCCATGATATACAGGGGGGCCGCGATTGCCTTCAACGAAGGCCTCAAGCAGATACTGAAGAATTTCAAGGAGGCAAGGCCGACCATACTGATAACGGTGCCGCTCATATTGGAGAGCATATACAGGAGGATCTGGGAGCAGGCGGGCAAAAAGGCCGGAAGGAAAGCAGTGCTCAGGATAGCTATGCTTGTAGCCGGTATGCTTTATGACGCCTTTGGAATCGATATAAGAAAAAGACTGTTCCGTACGATAC
>JAEZJL010000148.1 GCA_023415815.1 Bacillota bacterium
CCGGACCAGCCCTCGCCGGTTCCTTTGCAGCAGGAGACTATAACCACCGGGGCGGGCATTGAATTGCCTGAGCTTGACATAACTGCAGTCGGAGACATCATGCTCGGCAGAAGCGTGGGCAGGAAGCTTCAAAAGGCGGGCAGCTACAAATATGCCTTCAGCGCCGTAGAAGATGTCCTAAAGCAGGGAGATATCGTCTTCGCAAATCTTGAATCACCCATTACCGCAAGCACGCATGGCCTGAGTCCTGATAAGAAAATAGTATTGAAAAGCAGCCCGGATGCCGTAGAAGCGATCGTATCGGGAGGCTTTAATCTTCTGAGCCTTTCAAACAACCACATCATGGACTATTATGATACCGGCCTTTACGATACGATGGCATTGCTGGATAAAAGCGGCATTATCCATTCCGGAGCGGGAAAGAACAGGGAGGAAGCGGCGAGACCTGTCCTGATGGAAAAGAACGGTTACAAAATCGGTTTGCTGTCATATACGGACATGGCGGACATTGTATATGAAGGCGAACCCAGTATAAGCTTTGCCGCCGGGGATGACAAGGCCGGCGTCATACCGAGGGATTACGAGACCGCCAGACAGGCTATCGCAAATCTAAGGGGCAGTGTGGATTTGCTGATCGTTTCACTCCATTGGGGAGTTGAGGAAAGCTTTACGGTGGCGCCCGAGCAGATTGATTTCGCGAGGAAGCTGCTTGACGACGGCGCGGACATGATTCTGGGGCATCATCCGCACCAGTTCCAGGGTATTGAAATATACAAGGGCAAGCCTATCCTGTACAGCATGGGAAATTTCATGTTTGACCAGAACGACCCTGAAAACATGGAAACCTTTATCACTGAAATGCACTACGAGGGTAAAAATCTAAAGAGCCTTATCGCCAGACCAGTGCGGATAGTCGAAAAATGCCGCGCCGAGATGCAGACCGGCGCAGCAGCGCAAAGTATCCTGGCAAGGGAGGTCGGGCTTTGCGAAAAGCTCGGGGCCGCTCCCAAAATCGAGGGAGACGCTCTTGTTTTCCTGGACGATGCAAAATGATGCGGTAAACATAAAAAAATGGTGAAAAATATCGGCGATTGTGTTAAAATACACATTATTAAATTATCTGCGGGAGAATAGGGATGAAAAACGTCAAATGTATGTTTTGCGGTAAGGAAACCACATTTCACAGTATAAACGCCCAGAAGAAGATCAGGGGAAAGATTATTACGGTTTCAAACGCGCCGGTCTATTACTGCCAGGACTGCAAGGAAACCTTTATGGCAAAGGAAACACAGGATGCCTTCCGGTATATTCAAGACCGAAGTCTTGAGGAGAAGCGCCTCTTATTTGATTTTCAGGAAATATCCAGAAAACTGTAAGCTTCCTGAAGATTTATGCCGATTGCTTCCTTATTATTGGAAGTATCGGACCGGCCGATATGGCCACCACGGAGAACAGCACCAGGTCCTTGGCCAGATAGGGAAGGTTGGAAGCGGCGGTGAACCACAGGCCCGCGTCAGGATTACCGGTGTAGAATTTTAATATTATATACATATAGAGGATTCCCACAATATATATGACTGCAAGTCCTGCCAGTACGGCCGCAAAGCTGCCCGGCAGGCTTTTATTTTTCTGCAGCTCAGAAATCCGCCCGATTACAAACGCACCGGCTATGAAGCCTAACAGAAAGCCGAAGCTGGGCTTGAATATGTATGCGACGCCTCCGCCCTGAGAAAATACGGGAAGGCCGACAAGCCCAAGCCCTACATAAATCAGCTGGGAAAGCGCACCCAGCTTGGAACCCAGCAGCATGCCCGCAAATGCGCAGAAGAATGCCTGAAGCGTCACCGGAAGTAGCGGAAAAGGGATTCTGACAAAGGCGCCCACAACCATAAGCGCCGTGAAAATGGAGACCAGCATCATTTCTTTCGTTTTAAGCTTCATACCTTCGCCTTTCGGATCTGTTTTTATTAAAGAATATAATATATGAGCGCAATTGTCAACCGAAAACGTGATATGAGTTGACAATTGCGCATAAAAATATCATATAAAGTAGCGGCGGGAAATATATTGCACTTTGGTGCTGAATATTGTAGTATATAGCCAATTGAGAAGTGTGGGGTCAAACATATGAACAATGAATTACAAAAGCTGAAGGAAAAGTTGGACGGATTATTAAAGGAAGAATTACCGACATCCAGTAACGCTCTTGCGCTTAGTAGGGAAATCGATCTTCTGATAACGGAATATTACAAACAGAATTATAGCCGATTGACAAGCAGATGTGGTATTGCGAGAGGATGTGCTTGATTTTTTCCGTCATGTCTTCAGTTGTGGGATTTTTGATAAGGTTTTTCAAAAAATTAACCTTTATGCGCGTGTTTTTTATAAACTGTTCATAAGAAATAATATCGCGTCTGAACATATCCATCAATAAACCCAACATTATGATTGTTAGATCTGCCAGGTCGTTCTTTTCCATTCTGCTATACCCCGCACATGATAATGAAAACATTATCAAAATATCACCAATACTGTTAAAAGTCAATAATATTTCCTAACATCTTTTAGCAAACATACATTATAGTTCGTTTCCGTGCTATTTCGACTGGGAAATACTTTAAATCCCGCCAGCAAATTTCGAGAAAATGCGCATTATTCCGTGCTGATCTTCGACTGTGCTTTCACAGCAAAATGGCAGGGATGATCCGGAAGCTCATCAATATTTTCATGTGTAAAGATAAAATTTGAATAAAGACACACAAAATTCCTGCAATAATAGGACTCGTCGTTGTTTCTTAGCTTGACAAGGTAATCGCAATAATCACAATACAACATGTTCACGACTTCCTTCCCGTAACAAATATTCATGTATTAATATTAATACATTATGCTCCAAAGTGCAAGAATGTACACCTCGAACTGCATAAAAATATTTGGAAAAAATATTGGCGTACCTTATTGCCGTTTATATTGTCATTAATCCTTTAGAATGTTAAACTTGAATTTGATATTTTGATTTTTGGAGAAAGATATGAAAAAAATAGTATTGACAGGCGGCGGCTCCTCCGGGCATGTTACGCCGAATATAGCGCTTTTGCCGGAGCTTAAGAAAGCGGGCTACAGTATAAGCTACATAGGCTCCAGGAATGGTATTGAAAAGCAGCTGATGGAGAAGGAAGGCATTGATTACTATCACATAAGCACCGGTAAGCTGAGAAGGTACTTCGATATAAAGAACTTTACAGATATGTTCAGAGTGGCTGACGGCTTCAGGCAGGCAGTTGCGCTCATGGGAAAGCTGAAGCCGGATCTGGTTTTCAGCAAGGGCGGCTTTGTATCCTGTCCCGTCGTCTGGGCTGCCTGGCTCAGAAGGATTCCTGTAGTGATACATGAATCCGATATGACTCCGGGACTGACAAACAGGCTTTCAATGCCTTTTGCTAAAAAAGTGTGCTATACCTTCCCGGAATCTGAAAAGCATCTGCCCGCAGATAAGGGAATAAGGACGGGGCTCCCCATAAGAGAGACCCTTCTCAGAGGAATAGCCTCCGAGGGCCGGCGAATCTGTGATTTTACGGATACAAAGCCCGTCATTCTGGTAATTGGGGGCAGCCTCGGCTCCGAAAAGATTAACAATGCCGTCAGGAGTACATCCGAACTCCTTTTAAAGGATTTCCAGATATGCCATATATGCGGCAAGGGAAATGTTAAGCCGGAGCTTGAGGGAATCCGCGGATATAAACAATTCGAATACGTAAACGAAGAACAGCCTCACATTTATGCAATGGCAGATATCGCCGTTTCCAGGGCGGGCGCTACCGTGCTCTACGAGCTGCTTGCACTGAGGAAGCCAAATATACTTATACCGCTCTCAAAAGCTTCCAGCAGAGGGGATCAGATTTTGAATTCACAGTCCTTCGAGAAGCAGGGCTTCAGTGTTGTGCTGCAGGAGGAGCAGCTTAACGGCGAAAGGCTCCGGGAGCTGATACAGAGGGTGTTTACGCATAGGTCTGCATATATACAGGCTATGGAGCGTCATACGTCCGTAAGCGGCGTAAAAGCTGTTATAGGAGTTCTGGAGGCTTGCCTGAGCGGTCATTTCGGGAAAGCATAAAAGAAATGTTTGCTGTGGGAAAAGGTGGTATAAATAATTAACGGAAAAATCTATAAGCTAATGCTATGAAGTAAAATTCGGGACAAGAGGTTTTGCCATGGCTTTGCAGCAAAAAATACGGACATTCCTATGAGGTTTTGATAATGTCTGAAGACAAGGCTGATGTAGCTGATATAAAGGAACAGATAGTTAAATTGCGCGCAGAATTGGAAGCCCTTGTGGAAGAGCTGGGATTGGACCATCACAAGGTGCTTGAATTCAGCAAGAAGCTGGATTTGCTCATACTGGAGCTATCATAGGGAAGGGGCCTGCGTACTGCTGCTGTCTTTGATATTCGTAAACAGCGGGAATAATAGGGTCGCCATGACCAGCAGGATAGAGCCGATATAGGGCTGGTACCAGTCGTATAATTTAAAGGGGCCGCCGAAGGCAAACACCCAGCATGCGAAGGAGCAGGTCGATATGACGATCTGGCTTGTTGCTGCCGGCAAGTCCTTCTGATTGGAAATGCGCCATGTGTAAAAAGGAGTCAGGACCAGGCAAAAGGCAAATACCACCCAGTATAAAAATGCCGGAGGATCTGATACTGCTTTCAGTATTCCGTCTATTGCTATAAAACCGGTAATTATTTCGGCAGGTATGTATTTTGCTATCCTGGAGGTGTAACTGTCCTCGTCCGGCTGAGCCTTAAGTGAAGCGGCATCTGCGGCATTGCCTTCGGCCGCCTTCAAGATGCTTTTTTGTTTTTTTTCCATAAAAAGCAGGTCTTTTTTGGTTATCACTCTCCTGCCCATACGTTTTCCCCTCACATTCTGACATATATTTGTTGTTTTCTTTTAATATACACAATATAGAAAATTATGTCAATCATAATTTCGATTGACAGTGTGAAAATCCTATGAAATAATGTTTTAAAAAATGAGGCGGCTGTGATGCCCGGAAAACAACACTCCGGCTGTAAAAGCATATAATGCATCGAGGCTTCCGGTTTGACGGCGGCTATCCGTTCATAGGAGCCGTGCTGATGAAGGCATGAATGGTCGTTTGAAATGAGGTGCGCTCTATGAGCATAAGCGTGGAATTGAGGGAAAAGCTGCTTGGAAAAGGGGCCGGCATTGTGGGCTATGCGGATCTTTCCGGGATCCCGGAGCAGGCCAGGTACGGATATAAGTACGGAATATCTATCGCAGTGCCGCTTTCACCCCGAATCATTTCAGGAATACGAAACGGCCCTACGATAGAGTATTACGATCTTTATAGAGAGACAAACAAGCTTCTGAACGAGCTAGACGAATATGCGGCCGGGCTTCTCAGGGAGCAGGGATATGAAGCGCTGCCCTTGACGCAGAGCTTTGTAACCGAAGATGAGACTACTTGGAGGACACAGCTTCCTCACAAAACCGTTGCAACGATATCCGGGATAGGCTGGATAGGAAATTGCGCTTTGCTCGTAACCGGTGAATACGGTTCCGCCGTCAGGATATCAAGCGTGCTGACGAATGCGGAGCTGGAAGCGGGGACTCCCGTAACCGAATCGCGCTGCGGCTCCTGTACGGTTTGCAGGGACGCATGTCCGGCAGGCGCCGTATCGGGAAGACAATGGAACTCCTGCAGGGACAGGGACGAGTTCTACAACGCTTTTGAGTGCAGAAAAACAGCCCGTGAAAGAAGCGCTCGAATAGGTGTCAACGAAAGCATGTGCGGCTTGTGCATCCGGCTTTGCCCCTGGACGGTGAGGTATCTGAGTAAAAACGTAAGGACGCAGGCCGGGGGACTTGAGCTGCTATCCCTGGTGAAGCCGCTGTGGGAAGGACTCAGGGAGCACCATGCCGGTATTTCGGAATACTTTTCCGAAAGCATACTGAGCCGGAGCTTTGAGGACAGAGCGGAAGATTTTACTGCTAAAAAAGACAGTTTTGCATTTATAGTAGAGCTTGTATTTATAGGGGAGTCCGAGCTGCCCTCGGGATATTGCATAAGCTCTGTGGGGACCGACGGCATGGGCGAGGTGGAGTCCCTGTATGTTGAGGACGCCTGCAGAGGCTTGAATATCGGGGACCTGCTGATGAAGGACACCCTGGACTGGATGGACGCCAACAAAGCGGCCAAGAAGCGCATAAGCGTCATGGCCGGCAACGATGTGCTGGGCTTTTATGAAAAATACGGGTTCAAGACCCGGGCCCATGTGCTGGAGCAAATAAAATAAGGGTATTTATAAAAGTCATGGCCAGCTTTCAGGGCGTGACAAGTATTCCGAGGTCGATATCCGGGTTTCCGGACAAGAGCATTCCGAGGTCGATATCCGCTATTCCGTTTACAAGCATTCCGGGGTCGATACTTAGG